>NZ_CP090420.1:300000-600000 GCF_032716425.1 Pseudoalteromonas sp. N1230-9 | reverse complement strand
CTGAGTAACTAAAGCTTGGATCCATCTCTGCACCGGACACACCAGGCCAAGTCATGTTAGTGGCAGGGTTACCAGGCGCATTAGGGTCGCCAATTGATACCTTGTTGTTAGCATCAACATGAGCAAATGCATAGTTAATGTGCGTGATCTTATCCCATGGAATATCGTTTACTAAGTAACTAGGTTGACCATTTGCACCATTTCGCCAGCTTGTGAAGTAGCCAATAACACGGCGTGGGTGATCTGCGCCCATTTTTTCACGACCATTTGCATCATACACAGTACAATACGGCGTATTTACGCCTGGAGTTTGATATAAGCCTTGTGGTTTACAATCTGCACCAGGTGGAGTTGCTTCAACAACATTAACAACTTTAGTTGCTGTGCCAGTCGCACCTTCGTTATCGGTGACCGTTAACATGAAAGTAACTTGACCTAAAGCGGTAGCCTGCCATGTGTAGCTTGAAGATGCAGTATTAGCTTGGTGAACAGCGGTGCCATTTTCAGACAAACTAAGTCCTGTTACTTGGCCATCACTGTCTGAGCCAGATAGTGCAAACACAAGCTGTGAGCCAACGGTAATTTCATTGGGTACAGCACTAAATTCAATGCTGGCTGTGGGTGCTTGATTTGTTGGGTCCACAACATCCGACACACTCACCGTGTTAGCTACGGCAGCCGATGCTAAACCTAAATCGTCCGTTGCAACAGCACTTATAACATGGCTACCAGCAACCGCTTGCCAGTTAGTTGAATACGGTGGTGCACTAACAACAGCAACCGAAACATTATCAACAAAAAACTCAACACTGGCGACATTGCCATCGACATCGCTCGCCTGCGCACCAATGACAACGCTGTCACCACTATTAAATAAAGAACCATCAGCAGGTGTTAAGCTAGTGACTTGAGGAGCTTGGTTATCAGTGACAACGCTGTCACAAGCTCCCAAAAAACGCCACTCTTGATCTGTGCCAGAATTCTCCACGGGGTTTGACTGTGTCCACCACTTGGCTTCATAGGCATTATTATTCGCCTGAACTTGGCTACCGCCAACGTGCGTTTGTCCTTGTTGCCATACTTCAAGATTACTGCAATCAACTGCAGCTTGTGCTGTAAAGCCATATAATCCAAGTGACATTGCACTTAGCTTAAAGGCATTTTTTATAAATTGATGTGAGCTCATTCGCTCCCTCCGCCCAAGGTTGTTATAACATTTATTTTACATTTCCAACTTAAAAGTAACACAAAAAACAAATGGGTCAACCTTAAAATTACCGATAAAAGGTAAAAATCAAATCCTTTTGGGCGTAAAATGCTTAGTTACAAACCAAAAAGAATGAATCCATTTACTCTTAATGAAACCGAGGGAGGATTCTACAACTAAAAAGTGAACACAAAGTTAACAGCAAATTAACCTTGCTAACTATGATTAACACAGGGTTTTTGAATTAAAGGCAGGGAGAAACGGGTTACAATGGCAAATAAAATACGTTTCTTATTTGGGTATATAACGAATAATCTAGTTTTTAGAAAAAAATGTATAAAAATTTTGTGTGTTTTTTGTTCTTCTCTGTTCACTTTTCAGCTTAGAAGCAAATTTGAGGTATAAAAAAAGCAAACTTTGCCAGTTTGCTTTTCTGTAAAAATCCTATTTGATCACAACTAAAATCTAAGCAGCGATTAAATAGGACTCTCGCCCTGCATGTTTTGCCTTACGTTGGTAAGCGCCTTTACCTTTTTTAGCTTTTTCTACCTTTGATTTAAATAATTTTGAAGTGACCAATGCCGCATAGACATTGTCATTAATAACACCGCGACCAGTATCAACTTGGCTTTGGTTATGTTTCTTTTTGCTCATTTATTGCTCCTATTTAAAGTGCCGCGATTATATACACGGTTTAAAGCTACGCAAGTGGTTTTAAAAAATTTCTGTTTTATTCACTGCTTTAACGAACTTGAGGATGATTTTTTATTTTTCAACCCATCTATTGTTTTCTTGTCCAATCAAAACTACCAGTAGTGACAATCATGACACATTTGTACAATATTCATACAGATGTAAAGTGATAATCTTCATTTCTAAATTAATTTTCTAAGGAGGGAGTAATGGAGTTTGAATGGGATGACCCTCTCAGACAAGAAAGAAGGGATATCAGAAACAATTATGGAGAACCTCGCTACCAGACAATAGGAAAGGGCCCTGTTGGGATATTATTTGTCGTTTATACTGTTAGAGTTTACGAGTTAGGTAAGCCTATAAATAGGCTTATTTCTGTTCGTAGGGCTAACAAAAAAGAAATTTTACAATATGAATCAAGAACATTTGCAAGAGGACTTCAAAATGAGCGATAACATAACGCGATTGTCGTTAAATCAAATTAGGAAATTGAGAAGCTTATCTAATTCAAAGAAATTTAACGATACAAGTGAAGAAGATATTCAAAAACAAATAGCTGATGATCCAGATCTTTATGAGCTAACGGATGAAGAATTAGCAGAGTTTAACTTATCAAGGAAATAAAATGAAAAAACAATCAGGAAAAGTAAGGTTATCTCTTAAAGAATTAAAAAAATGAAAGGAAAATCTAATATAGTTAAGCTTCTCAGTGAACAGCAAAAAGAACGTGAAAAAGTTGATGTTAATAAACCAAATTAATAGTGCTACTTAAAGTAACCTCAAAGTTTTGCGGCTAGCCGATTAGGGTAAAGAAAGTTTTGACAATCAATGCTTTGAATACGACTGATATCTTTATGTAGTGGGTTTATTAAAAAGTTATATTCGTCTGGACATAAACTGGAGGGAACTTGAAGCACCGCGGCCTCCATCGAAGCAAGCCAATTAGAGCCTAACGCCTGAGTATCAGCAATATAAGGGTGATCATCCCATGCTTTTGGCAGCTCTGAAGCAACTAACCTGATAACTTTTAGGTCATCGGGTATTTGAATCGTTGTGATACTCAGGTTTTTACTTAAAATATCCGTTGTGTCATTCACTAAACGTTCAAGCATTGCCAGTGATCGTGAGCTGGCGGTATACACAATTGGCTTACCAACAAAATGCCACCGTCCCTGCGCATACAAGCCACCTAATCCAGATAACGCGTTAGTTAGGTCGTTATGTACTTTAGGTGCGATCCGATAACAAATCATTAAGCAGTAAACCCATACTCAAGCCCTAAAATAACACGCTTAATCAGCGCTCGACCGCGAATGGTATGAATCACCGATTTCGGCTCTTGATTAGCAAACTGAATGTTAGGAGTACTAAGCCATTCATTCCATCGTTTAACATCACCAAAATAGGCTATACCTTGTGAAGAAATACGTGCAACCTCTAAGGCGTTTTCACTTAGCTTAGCATTAAGGCGTTTTCTGTCTTTGCTATAACGCTCAAGAGTACGCGTCGTTGTGCCTATTGAAGTCGCTAGAATATTAGCATCCCAATTTAGCTCTTTACCAAGAGATTTAATAGCACTGACTGTCACCCCCTGCGTGGCAACATTGATTTCATCTATTGTATTAGAGTGAACGGTCACTCTGCCATCGGTAACAACACCTAGGTAATCTGTTTCAATCACATTCATATTTCACCTCGCCGAAAATCGACATCTGTCATTCATTATAGTGACACTTGTCGTTTTTTACAATTATCATTGTGCAACCTTTCCTTATTACGTTTTGTAAAAGTGCATGGTGCAGCTTTTGCATCTGTTTAGATTTAGGAATGAAAATAGCGCCAAATGGCGCTATTTTAAGTTTTAAAATTGCAGCTTGATTGCGTTAAAAGCTAAAGCTCAGTTTTGCGTAATAAGTCATGCCATCAAAACCATAAGGTAAAGCACGAACAGGATACTTAAAAGCTTTATTAGTAATAAAATCAAGCACCTCGTCTTCACCTAACTCATCAGGTGTTACATCAAAAATATTATCAATACCTGCCGATAGCATCAGTTCATCGGTCAATTGATAGCCAACATTAACATCAACTAATACAGCTGATTCAACAGTGCTGGTATCTTTGAACTTGCCTGTTGGCGATAGCTCATCAGGTAGACCTATGTGATCATTACCAAAGTATTTAACATCCGTTTCGCCGTAATAATTGAAACGCACCATGCTATTGAAATCACCGCGATCATACTCAAAAGTAAGTGTTGCGCGCTCACCCGGTTGTCCATCAGTTAAAAAGCTACGTTGTAAGTTATCAAGAGCAACTGAATCAGGGATCCCTTCTGGCGCATTAACATCATCAATTTCTGTGTCATTTAAATTACCTGCAAAAGTCGCAGAGAAGTTACCTTCGTACAAATCAGTGCGGTAAGAGGCAATAATATCCACCCCTTTGGTCGTTGAATCAACAGAGTTTGAGAAGTAATTAGCTTGCTGAGCACCCGTTGCATTTAGCGCAGCGACAGCTTCTGGACTAAACGCCACATCATTTGCCGACATCAAGCTGCCTAACGTAATGCGGTCTTTAATTTCAACATGATAGAAATCAACCGTTAACGATAATTCACTACTTACGTTATATACAAAGCCTGCACTTAAATTTTCAGAGCTTTCAAGACCTAAATTATCCACGCCGAGTGCTGAAGGGAAATCAGACCCCGCCGTTGCAGTGAACGATTGTAACAACACACCACCAGCACCTAGGTTAGTGGTGTAGGCAGTGTATGCACTTTGTTGTAATGATGGTGCTCTAAACCCTGATGAAATCGCTCCACGAACGGCAAAGTCGTCTGTAATTTCATATCGAGTTGCCAGCTTACCAATGATATCATCACCTGCATCAGAGAAGTCTTCATAACGAAGTGCGGTACTGACTTGCCACGCATCGGTAATTAAGGTTTCAGCATTTACATAAAAAGCGTAGCTGTGGCGGCTTTCTTTGTTTGACGCTTCTGGACGTAAACCGTTATAAGCTTGAAAACCACACTCAGCAAATACCCCCTCATCATTGACCGCAGGATATGAAGTATCGGTGTTCGCTAAGCCGCATGCGTATGAGGCTGCTTCGCCAGGCACTATTTGATAATTCTCTTTTCGGTATTCAGCACCTACCGATACATAAACAGGCTCACTACGACCAATATCTAAAATACCGTTTAAATCGGCATTAACGGTGGTTTGATCAAATCTAAAACCACCAGAATAACCACCTGTTGGGCCCGCATTTGCGGCAATATCTGCATCACTTGCATCGGGGTTATTCGCTACATACTCAGCAGCATAAGAAGCATTTATGGTATTTTTTGACGTAAAGTCATAGCTATTTTCACCATACACAGCTGATAGGTCATAGCTCCAATCTGTATTCAGCTCACCACGGAACCCTAAGGCTACCGAGATATCTTCAGCTTCATTATCAATACGTGGCAAAAAGCCATCACTGTATACTTGCACTACATTTTTGGCGGCTTCGTTGTAATTACGGTAAAAACCATTGCCTAATGCAGTTCTATTTGAATAACCGCCAAATGAATACAGCTCAATATCGCCTAGCGGCAAAGCCATATTATAGAATAACGATGTAAATTCGCTGTCAGCATTACCTTGTCCCCAACGTACATCATCAGATAAAGCCCCTGCTGGCTCGCCTAAAGCTCCCCCTGTGTCTCGCTGTGCTCGGTTAGTGCCGTCAGCATCTCGATATTCGGCTGAAAAGTTAATAAAACCCCCTTCGTCGCCTAAATCAAAACCACGATTTAAACCAATCGATATTGTATCGCCGTCGCCTTCGCCTGTACTTCCTGCTTGCACATACCCTGTAGTTATCCCCGTCGAATCATTTAGCGATAAGTTGATAACCCCTGCAATAGCATCTGATCCATACTGTGCAGCAGCACCATCTCGAAGTACCTCAACCCCTTTTAGGGCTGTCAGTGGAATCGCATTCATATCAGTACCAGCGGCACCCGCGCCGACAGTACCATTTAAACCAAAAATAGACTGATTATGACGGCGTTTGCCGTTTATAAGCACAAGCGTTTGATCTGGTTGCAAACCACGCAATGTAGCCGGCCTAAATAAGTCTGATCCGTCAGACACCTGAGTACGAGAAAAGTTAAAAGATGGTGCGGTTGCTTGTAAGCTTTGACCAAGCTCAGTGAAGCCCCCTTTGTTTAATGTATCAGCATCAATTAAATCAATCGGAGATGAAGACTCTGTAGCAGTCCGATTAGCCACTCGCGAACCAAGCACTGATATTTGCTCTATATTTTTATCGGCTTTTGTACCCTGTGCTTCTTGAGCCTGCGTAGAAGTCGCGGTCAGCGCTAAACTCACCGCTACGGCAAGTAAGTTAAAAGAATGTGTTGTCATATGTGTCCTGTTGATAATTTTAGGCTTGCTTTCGTTAAAGTGAGGCGCCCCTTAGAAAAACGAAAGTAACCATTAAGCACGTATAGTCGATTTTAAATCGCTGTGTTGAAAGCTAACTCAAGCCTGCGAGTTAACCTTTAAGAAACATCCTATCAACAAACCAAGCAAATGGAAGAAAAAAAAGTTACGACTTAGGTATAAATTTTTCAAATAACAGAAATTACAAATTAGCACTGGTTAAATTTCACTAAAAACCAACACAAAAAAGGATACTAATGCAAAAAATAAATAATTAACCTTCTAGTCCAATTTGATTTAATACGGGGAATATACAGCTAATTCGTGACCCCATACCCTCAGCGCTTTGGATATCGATCTCTCCTTGATGCTCATGAACAATTGCATACACCATTGTCATTCCCATTCCTGTGCCCTCACCCACTGGCTTGGTGGTAAAAAAGGGATCGTAAATTTTAGCGATCGTTTGCTCGCTCATACCACATCCATTATCTTCAACATCAATGTGAATACGTCCATCAAGCTCATAAACAGATACTATGATGTTAGCATTGTCATTATTTTTACAGGCTTGGCTTGCATTAATCACTATATTTACAATTACTTGGCTAATTGCAGATAAATTACACCAACTTACAGAGATAGGGCTAAAATGGCTGTGTAGTTGACAATGCTTTAATTGATTAGCAAGTAACTTTAGTGCACTTTTAACAGCATCTGTCATATCAGAAAACTGTTTTTCATGGCTTTTGGGACGAGAAAAGTCTAATAAATTAGCCACAATTTTACTTATACGCTGAAGGCCTTGCGCGGTGTCGCTTATAAGCTCAGGTAAATCATCAGAAACAGCTCGAAACGAGTGCGATCGATTCAACTGAGTGAGTCGTTGGCAAAACGTTTCTTTATCTGTCGTGCTACATACAAACTCATCACACAGTTCAAGCAATTCGCTGAAATAAGTACAGTGGCTTTTCAGACTATCAATATTACTCATACTGTAGGCCAATGGATTGTTAATTTCGTGCGCCACGCCTGCACACAAAGTTCCCAAAGTAGCCATCTTTTCAGCTTGAATAAATAAAGCCTGATGACATTTCAAATCCGTGATTTTTTGTTCTAATTCACTATTTAGCGCAACTAGAATACGACTTTTATCTGCTAGTAGTTGCTCAGCTTCTTCTCTGGCTGCTTTCTCAAGTAAGTAGGCTTGTTTAAAATCATCCATTTTTAGCCTCAAAATATAAAATCGTCTCTACTAAAACCTAGCACAAGCCCTAATTTGAAGCTATGTTATTGATTAAAGATAATTCATAGTGCGTCCACATGGCAGAACCAGCAGTCAAAGAACATATTCAAGTTTTATGCATTGATGATGATGAAATTGTATTGCGCACTTTGCAAAGGCTACTCGTGTCTTATCACTTAAGTGTTAAAACAGCGCTTGATCCCACCGAAGGATTGAAACTGTTAAACACTTACACATTTGATGTCATTATTTGCGATATGCGTATGCCACAAATGGACGGTGCTGATTTTTTCGCACAAACACTTGATATTGCCCCAGATGTACACCGAGTTTTACTTACCGGCTACGCTGATATAGACAGCACAATTTCTGCGGTTAATAAAGGAAAGATCCACGCCTATATACAAAAACCGTGGCAAAATGAGCTACTGATACGAACGGTGAATGATGGCATCGAAAAAACAACGCTAAAGCGTAAAAATAAACAGCTCGAAAAACAAATAAAAGCGCAAAACAACCAACTAAAAGAGCTCAATAACAATCTTGAGCAAATGGTAGAAAAACGAACACAACAAATACGTAAAGTGCTTAAGCAGCTTGAAGATGCAAACGAGCGTGAAAAACACGAGCACCGCACAACATTTGAAATTTTATATAATTTTATTAACGCCAACCCTTATCTCGATGGCATACAAGCGCAAAATATAGCCACCACCTGCAAACAAATTGCACAGAGCTTAGGGTTAGACCAAAAGCATATTAATATGGCCGAAATGGCAGGTTATTTAGCACAAATAGGCTTACTTGCTATGGAACCTGCACTATATAAGACTCCTACTCGTGAATTACCCGAAAATCAAAAAAAAGTATTCTACACACACCCAAGCACAGCTCAATTAATGCTCATGCCAGCAACACATTTGCATGATGTTTCTGAAGCCATTTACCATCAGTTTGAGCATTACAACGGAACTGGTACTCCCAAAGGTTTAAAAGGTAAAGATATCCCAATCACGGCAATGATCTTGGCCGTTGCCCGTGATTTTTGGCAAGCCGTAGATAATGTAACTGTGCAAGAAAATAAATTTGCAAGCGCGCTAGATCAATTGCAGCTATACAGTGGTACGTATTATCACCCCAAATTACTTGAGGTTTTAGCGAATTTAAAAATCACATGTGCGAGTAATCAACAAGTCGGTAGTATGAAAATACTGTCTGCAAATGAGTTAAAAAATGGCATGGTACTCGGTCATGCATTAAGAAATTACGATGGCATCCTATTATTACCAAAAGGTCATATTTTTGGTGCCAAATCGATTGCAAAGCTTCAGCAACTTGAGGCGAAAAAACCAAATCCTTTCAGGATCATGATCAAAAATTAACGAACAAAAGTGATCACATAACCCCATTACTTCGTTACAATATGATTTATATTACGTTTACTTTCAAAAGGAGCGCTCAGTGTCGCGATTTTCCGCTATTACAGACAAGCCGCATGATGGCAGATTCAATAAAAAAACGGGCATATTATTGACCAACTTAGGGAGTCCTGATGCCCCAACAACAGCGGCACTGAGAACGTATCTACGCGAATTTTTATCTGACCCGCGCATCGTCGAGATCCCACGTTTTATTTGGATGATCATTCTGTATTGCTTTGTACTGACGCTCCGCCCAAAACGCTCTGCAGCACTTTATAAAAGTATTTGGACTGAAAACGGCTCACCATTAACACATATAACCCGCGAGCAAAGTAAAAAGCTGGCGGCCCTTTTAAAAGAAAAAGGCCATCAAGATACTGAGGTTGTTATGGCTATGCGCTATGGTAACCCATCAATTGAAGCAGGCCTTGAAGAACTTCGCGAAAAAGGCATTACTCGGGTGATTGTGCTGCCACTTTATCCGCAGTATTCAAGCACTACAATCGGTTCAACCTTTGATGCTGTATCGAACGTATTACGTAAATGGCGCTGGGTACCCGAGTTTCACTTTATAAACGGCTACCACGACCACCCTGTTTACATTGACGCCCTAGCAGCGAGTATTAGCGAGGATTTAAACGCTCATGGTACGCCACAAAAACTAGTCTTTTCGTACCACGGCACGCCTAAATTGTTCTTAGAAAACGGCGATCCTTATTACTGTTTTTGTATGCAAACCACACGTTTAGTTGCCGAAAAGTTAGGCTTGGAAAAAGACTTCGCAGTGACCACCTTCCAAAGCCGCTTTGGTAAAGCAGAATGGTTAAAACCATACACAGATGCCACACTTGAGAGCTACCCTAAAGAAGGCATCAAAGATGTTGCAATTTTAAGCCCCGCCTTTAGTGCTGACTGCTTAGAAACATTAGAAGAATTAGAGGGCGAAAACCGTGAAAACTTCGAACACGCTGGCGGTGAAAAATACCGCTATATTCCAGCATTAAATACGCGTGATGATCACATCAACGCCATGTTTGAAGTTATTAAGCCTCTGCTTAAGTAATTTTAGTTAGGCCCTAATACTAGGGCCTTTTTAATATTGATATTTAGCTTCTAATCTTTTCGCGTCATGACCAATGTCACTGTACCAGCTATAATCCCCCAAAAAGCCGAACCAACGGTAAACAATGTTAAGTTTGAAGCCGTCACCAAAAATGTCACTATAGCTGCCTCGGTATAATAAGCTTCCGTTAACGCTTGCTGTAAACTACTGGCAATTGTGGCAAACAAAGCTATGCCCGCTAAGGCTAAAATCAGTGCTTGTGGTAAGCTCGCTACTAAACCAACTAATGTCGCTGCTAGTAACGCCATGATGATATAAAACACACCACCAGCAATACTTGCCCAATAACGTTTATCAGGGTTCTTATCAGCTTCGGGGCTCATACAAATTGCAGCGGTGATTGCCGCTAAGTTTATCGAGTAACCACCAAACGGCGCGATAAACACATTTACAAGCCCCGTAACATTCAAAGCCGCCGAAACTGGCGCCTTGTACTGATGAGCCTTTAAAACAGCGATGCCCGGTAAGTTTTGCGATGTCATCGTCACAATAAACAGCGGTAAGCCCACACTGATCATGGCATTTAAATCAAACTCAGGAGCAATATACGCAAACTCGCTTAATTTCCATTGCCAGTTGCTTGTATCGATTTGACCAGTAAAGCCTGCCATTAAAAAGCCAACCACAACAACAGCTAACATCGCAAAGCGCGGAAAATAACGTTTACCAAATAAGTAAACAGCGACCATGACACCAATGACTAATGGCAGCTCATTCATAAAATTGAATACATCTATACCAAAATTCACTAAAACACCCGCTAGCATCGCACACGCTAACTGACTCGGAATTTTGTTCATCACTCTTTCAAAAATACCAGTGATCCCGCATAAAAACACCAATACCGCCGAGAACATAAACGCTCCAACAGCTTGATTTAAGGTATAACCTTGTGCACTGGAAATAAGTAATGCAGCCCCCGTGGTCGACCACGCAATTAAAATGGGAACCTTATAGTAATATGACAACGCAATAGAGCTGGCTCCCATCGCAAGGCCAAGCATAAGTACCCAACTGGCTATCAAATCAGGCGTACCACCTAGCACCATGACTAATTGATAAATCAAGGCAATTGAGCTGGTAAAACCAATAATTACCGCTACGAGGCCCGCAGTTGCTCGACTGATCAGTTGACTCATAAAGGGTAAACTCCTTGCAAAAAATGCAGATAAAAACCTACCTTATCGCAAGGCGTACACAATGACACTGTACACTTTTGTAGTATTTTAAGATTTATTTACTATACAGAATCAACGGTAGTTCTCGCTGCAAACATTAACAAAATTTAATTTGCTCTCCACCTTGTAGCAATCCTTGCTTAGTTAAACTACAGACACTGACTAATTTAAGGACTAATCATGACTAAACTAACCAATCAAAATCACTTATCTATTATCACATTAGCGACAATCAGCGCACTCCTTACTGGCTGTGGCAGTAGTGGTAGCAGTGAACAACCAGCACAAAATACGCTTACTCTTCCTAGTTTATTAGTCGGTGAAGTTAGTGCGCTATCTGATACCAGTATTACCGTTAATCAGCATCAAATTGCAGCAAATAATGCTGACATTGAAATTGATGACAACCGCGCATCAATCAAAGATCTAAAAATTGGTATGATGGTAGAAGTTGAAACAAATGGAAAAGAAGCAACAGAGATTGACTACGATCCAAGCTTCAAAGGCCCTATTAATATTAACGAACAAGGCGCAACCATTGCGGGGATCAAACTAAAAAACCTAAAGACAGAAAACCTGTCAGATGGCAGCCTTGTTGAGCTAAGTGGTTACAACAATAACCACAGTGAATTTACAGTTACCTACCAACAACCATTAACTAATAATGCAGAATTGGAGCTTGAAGGCTTCATTACTGAGTTAAATACCGCAGCATCTACATTTAAATTAGGTAATTTAACCATTCAATACCAACATGCAGATATAGACGGCACATTACAAAATAACCAATATGTTGAGCTAGAAGGTTACCTAAATGGAAAATTAATCATTGCACATGAGGTTGACGCTGAGCGCAATTTTGAAGGCAATGACAACACTGACACAGAATTACACGGCACAATTACGTTTATTAATAATGACATCACCCTCGTTACGCTGAATAATCAGTGGCAAGTTAGTATCACAGAACAAACCACGTTCGAAGACATTACCCGCACAACATTAGCGATTGGAGATACAATTGAAGTAGATGCTGTATGGCAACAAGCTAATAACTGGTTCGTAGCTCGCGAAATCGATCTTGAGAAAAGCCATACTGCGCCAAGTTCAACCCCTAGCTTTAGTGTTTCTGGTCTTGCCAGCTATAGTGATGGAAACATCACTATCAACGGGGTCAACTTACAAGTAACAAACAGAACGGTGTTTGAAGATGAGTTAACAGCAGATACACTTTCAGGTGAATGGTTAGAGCTTGAAGGGATTATTGACGGTCAAAACTATATTGTCAGTGAAGTCGAGCGTGACAACAGTAATGAGTTACTGGAGTTGAAAGGCATAGTGACTGCCAATGCATCACAACAAGCTAGTTTATTTGGCTATATTAGCGAAGATAACAGCTTAGCGAGCTTTACAGAGCAATATGTTGACCTAGAATGCCAGTGGGTACAAGATAATATTGTACGTGCATGCCAACTTGATGATTAACAATAAAATTTAATAATGGCAGTGCTAAATGTGCTGCCTAACCAATATCGAAATATTATGAAAAAACTACTTCTAACTTGCTTATGTTTAATTTCAGGCCTTGCTTTTGCTGCCAGTTCAGCCATTTTCAATATGCTGGATTCAAGCTCTGCACCTGCGCCAATTGATGTGCTATTTGGTATCGAACAACGCTACGCTGAAAATGCAGTTATTGTTGAATTTGAGTTTGAAATAGAAAAGGGTCAACGTGTTTATGAGGTCACGCTCTACCAAACAAAAAAACAACGTTTTATCGAGTTGCTTCTTGACCATTCAGGACACATCATTGAACAAGAATATGAACAGCCAGAATTAGATGAACAAGAAGAAATTGCAGCTGCAAACCTGATGACTAAAAAAGGGTATACATTGCATGGTCTGGTCAAACAGTTAGATGACGAACCTACCCATTACCTAATTGAAGCTCAATTAGAGCAAGACATGGGTATTACCTATATGGTCGCCACGTTTGTAACAGATAAAGGACGACACAAAAAAGCCATTGACCTTGAAACAGGTAAGAATTTGCCATTACTTCGTTGGGGCAATTAATGAAACTGTTATTGGTTGAGGACGACCAACAAAATCGCGAGTTTTTATACAAAGCCTTTGTCGAGCAAGGCTACACACTCGATTGCGCAGAAGACGGCCAACAAGGGCTTATGTTGGCAACTTGTGAGAACTACGACGCTATTATCCTTGATCGCATGCTTCCCAAGCTTGATGGTTTGCAAGTATTACTAGCACTTAGAGCTACAGGAAAAACGACCCCTGTATTGATTTTGTCGGCGCTTGATAAAGTTGACGACAGGGTAACAGGTTTAAAAGCAGGCGGAGATGACTACTTAACCAAACCTTTCTCATTTTCAGAACTGGCTATTCGAGTAGAAAACTTAATAAAACGACATACCTTTCATGCACCGTTAACTACAAAAATTAATCTTGCTAACCTAACGCTTGATTATAGTGATCAACGGGTTGACGTAAATGGTAAAACACTCAACTTGCAACCCAAAGAATTTAAACTACTTAGATACTTACTTGATCATCAAAATAAACTCGTCACCCGTACTTTATTATTTGAGTCAGTTTGGGAGTATCACTTTGATCCGGGTACTAACGTGATTGATGTTCATATTGCAAGGCTTCGTAAAAAGCTTGCCGAGGCATCGGCACAATTAGAAATAGAAACAGTACGAGGTGTAGGCTACAGGTTAAAGGCGAATGTAAGTTGATGAATGAAAATGGCCTGCGTTTGTTCGACCCTAGAAAAAGCTCCGTCTGGCGTTTAACGCTCGCGTTTGCAGCAATCACAGCGGTTACTTTACTGCTCGCGATTATACTTATCTATCAGTTATTACTGGGTGAACAAAGTCGCCAAGTTGAAAGGCGTCTTGATGCTGAAAAAACACGTATCGAAGCGCTTGCTTCAGAGTTTGACAAAGGAAGCTTTTTTCAACAACTTGATGTATTTAGAAATGAAGGTGAAATTTTAATTTTTTGGCAAAGCGAGTATGAACAAAGCCAGCAGCTCAGTTTTTTGCCTGATAACATTCCCGCACTACCGCAAACCATTGTTTTTCCTGTTCTAGATACGGGGCGCGGACAAATCCGCCTACTAACAACTGGCAAAGTTAAAACACATCATGGTGATATTGTACTTGCCACCGCCACAGAGCACTTACAACGCTTAATTGTCGACTTTAAATCTATCGCAAGCTGGACTTTCATTATAGCCATCGTGCTGACAGGTCTATTTGGATATTTATTTTCTCGCCGGCATTTACGCCGTGTTAATTATTTTAATGAAACTGCCGAGCAAGTACAAAATGGCAACTTAAGTGCGCGCCTATGCCATAAAAATAAAGGTGATGAATTCGACCGCTTAGCAGCGCATATAAACACCATGCTTGATGCTGTAGAAGAAAATTTCGCACTCGTTCAGGGTATAACCGACAACATTGCCCATGACTTAAAAACCCCACTGACACGATTAAAGCTTAACATAGAAAAGCGCTTAGAAGATCAACCCCAAATGGGCTATGAGCTTGAGCAGCTCAATAATATTATTAATACTTTTGATGCCATGCTTAAACTCACACGCCTTGAGCATAGGCAGTTTCCATTGAAACTTGAAGCAATTGATAGTAGCCAACTTACTCACGATGTATGTGAGATATTACAACCCAGCGCAGAACAAAATGGCCAAATAATTTGTGTAAATATCACTTCTCCTTGGCAATTAAACGGCGATAGAAACCTCATCTTCCAAGCAATATTTAACCTCGTTGAAAATGCCATAAAATACGCAGGCAAAGGCGCTACCATCACGTTAGCACTTGATGAAAAAAGTTTCTCAGTCACCGATAATGGTAAAGGCGTTAACGAGCAAGATTTAAAGCAACTAACTAAGCGCTTTTATCGCAGCGATCCAGCTCGTCAACATGAGGGGTTTGGTTTAGGCCTTGCAACAGTCAAAGCAATTTGCAACCGCCATAACCTAAACTTATCGCTTAGCTCAGACAATGGCTTTTGTGTAAAAATAACCAACAATACTTAGACATTAAAAAGCATTTTAGGAAGTTCAGCCAAACTAATTTTCAATAATTGAAATGACATCCGCGACTTGTCTCTCACCAACTGAGTCTGAAGGTAAACCTGTCAATCGACCATTAACAACCATTGCAGTGGAACCTCCGCCATCTAGATTTATCGCATTTACAATACCTTTACTCTCCATTAGGTTTGCAAGCTCCACAAGCCCCATCCCTTGGCTTAAGTATGAATTTCGACCATAGACAGTAAAAAAATATACGTTTCCTAAGATATCAACTCCCACTGATGTTCTTGGATGATTTCCAAAGACCCAGCTGTCATAGAAACTACTTCTGTCCAACACATTACTTGACTCAAAATCTGTTGTATCTTGACCTTCAAAAGCTGTTTTATGACTAGAAATGTGCCAGCCTTGTTTGTACCAATCATTTAAAGGAATTTTTGAGTCAAGTAGTAAAGTTGGCCCTCCTCCGATGATATACATGCCTTCATGTAAAGAAAGTTCTTTATCATCGGCAAACACATGGTAGTCCACAGTAATTTCTTGCCCATTATCACTACTATCATGGAAAGATTTCAGTTGTTGCTTTGCCTTACCCGTAGCCAGGATTAAGGTTTCATGCTCACTAATTCTTGTGGGATAACCATCAATTTTTGACAACGACTTATTTAAAATATAAATATCAGCATCAAACTGCTGCAAAATATCAAACTTCCCGAACTCTTTAGTAAAGGCAATCACTTCATCTTTGTTGGTACAAACAACATCATGTGTAGGAAATTGATATTCACCATTTTGAAAATTACCACAATTGAGTATTTTATTAGGTAATCGGTTTAGCCCATGGATAACTAGCTGATCATTATCATTATGTAAGAGCATTTTTGTTCGGGTATTGTGTGCAATGCTTACCTTTAACTCTTTAGCATTATTTACAATTAATGCAGGTCTATTATCAACGGCTTCACTCAGTAGCTTTCCATTTTCAACAACAATCCCTGAAATATCCCCAGGTAAACCTAATTTAGAATTCATTACAAAGAAATTACCATTAATACTCATAAGGGCATTATTAACAGTATTGGATTTACTAACGGTCGCTAAGCCTACGACTGACTGGTTAGCCAAACTTGAGACCAAGCGACCTTCAAAAAGCTTGGGATCAACTTTCACTAGGCTGATTAGTTGGTTTTTTCTGTGTTTGCAATCAGTACACTCTAGTACTTCTTGTACTTGAACACCTTTAGATAAAAGCTCCTTAGAAAACTTTTTTACTTCACCTGAGCTGCGACCCAAAGTAATAGAGAACCTTTTAAAGAGAGTTTTATTACCTAGATGGTCGGGGAACGCTAGCTTTTCGGTTTGTAGTGAAAGATTATGCCTTGTTGAAAATTCGGCCAAGACCTTTTCAACACTATCACTGTGTGCCAACTGATACGGCTGAGTTTTAATTACAAAACTAGCTTTATCAGAAGCTCTAACAACTATCTCTTCAAAATATACACCTTTAGTAAGCTCAATAACTGTGTTAGCTAAAGTAACTTGGGATACTAACAAACCAAAGATGACGCAACTCAATAATTTTAACAATTTAACCACCTGCTTCATTAAACTTTTCTATAAAAAGTAGACTGGCGGGCAGGCCAGTCTACTGGAACTGATAATAGGGAAATCAGCCATTATCAGTGCTTCTAGAAGCTATATCGAACACCAAATAAAATTCTGCGATCAAGTTCACTCACCCCATATGGCAAGTAACGCGAGGTCGCCTGATTTATCATTTGCTCATTAGTTAAATTCAAGATTTGCATTTGAAATTGCAGATCATCATTAACACGGTAGTTTGCAGATAAGTCTAACTGGCCAAAGTCATCAATAAATCTTGGGACACCAAAATCATCCGAGAATTGAGCAAGATACCGCTCACGCCAAGCATAGGAAAGACGCATGTCAAGCGCACCATCATCATAGTAAATAGACGCGTTATAACTTAACTTTGATAACCCAGGTAAGCCACTACTTCTCACATCATCTTCAGTATTGAAGTCAGCCTCACTGTCGGTAACCGTTAAATTAAACAGGCCTCCAAAGTTTTGCCATATCCCTTGAGGCAAAAATGTAAATGGTTTTTGAAACGCAAATTCAGCCCCTTTTACACTTGCCTCTACACCGTTGGCCGGTTGGGTAAATATTATTGGAGCAGATACAATGACACCATCAGACTGCCTTGGAAATGAGCGCACTTCAGTAAAAGAAGTTGTGTCAATCAATCCCTCGATATCTTTGTAGAATATATTGGCAGCTAAAAGAGCCTCCTCTTCAAAATACCATTCCACTCCAAAATCAAAATTTGAAGAAGTGAAAGGCTCTAACTCAGGATTCCCCTTTGCACCAGTACCACCCCCTTCATCAATACCACGAATAGTTTCAGATGGTGCTAGTGCAGGTAAGTCTGGGCGGGTTAATGTGACAGAGTAAGCAGCCCTCAAGAGCAAGTCATCATTCAGTTCATGTCTTAAGTTGGCACTAGGTAGATACTCAGTGTAGCTATTTGAAACAGTAATTGGAGTAATACGTTCAGTTGGCTGGAATTGATTCTCGACAGTATTTCCCGTTGCGGTTTGATCGGTTTTAACGACTCTTAAACCAACATTAAATAATGTGTGTTCAAAATCAAAATTAGCTTGAATATATGCATTGAACGTATCTTCATTTACTTGCCAACTTTCAGATGCACCAAAACCTGGTAATGGTCTAATAAATGCGCCTGAGACTGCATCGCCCTGAGGATAAAAAACATTTTGAATTAAGCGAGGGTCTGCCACTAACTGTGAACTCGGTGCGGTTGAACCATCAACCTCAAAAGGCATTGTCATTGCCACATCGGCTAAGCTAGGCATATCTTCAATGCTAGTTCCCGGTAAACGTTGAAGCCGCTCTTGAGTTTGTACTCTAGTTTTTTCTCGTTCTGAATATCGAAAGCCAAAATCAATACTGGTTAATGCTCCCTCATAGAAATAACGACTGAAATCCAACTTACCTGTAATTTCTTCATCTTCATCAACTGAAGGTCGCAAAATAAATACATTGAATAAAAAGTCCTCAGGGTTCGACGTAAAGTCTGTATGTGACGACTGAAAGTCTACAAAGTCACCTCTTACATCATATGAAACTGTGCCTGGATCAAACTCACCATTCTCCGCTAACCTAAATGAATAAAGGTCAAATTGACGTTTAGCATCACGTTTTGAATAACCGATAAATGGGCGTATTTGCCAATGATCATTTAACTCCCACTTGGTATCAAATGTAACCTGCGTGAAGTCTTCATCAGTTGTTAGATAGTTTGTTCCTACACGCTGCTGAACCCCTGTGAAAGTCGCAGAATTTACGATGCCGTTTTCAGAACTGAAACTAACCGTATCACCGGGATTTTCCACAGGCATATCATTCCTGTTTGCTAATCTTTCACTGTCTGATGTTGCATAAAGAACTGAAAGCAACATTTCTAGGTTATCTGTAGGCCGATATTGAGCACTAAAAGTCGATCCTAGTGTGTCCCTTTGTTCATCAAAAATATAATAGCGGGTGCCATTGGCAATAAGATCATCACTGTCGCCGCGACCAACAACGTTCATCGGACGCCAAACACCACTTTCCACTGTATTTGATTGAAAATGAGTATCTGAATAAGCAACACTAGCAGAGAAACCTAGCGTATTATCAATGTTATGACTAAAAAATAATGACCCTCGCGGATCAACTTCATCCAGTATTTCACTGTAATTACCTTGAGCTGAAACAGTAAACTTAGTGCCTTCATAACTTAAAGGTTTAGGTGTTTCTAATGTCACAACACCAGCCATGCCACCTTCGGTTTGTTTCGCTGTCGGTGTCTTCTTCACGGTCACATTTGAAAAAAGTTCAGCCGCCAGTAGTTCAAAGTTAAACCCTCGTCCTCCAGAACTTGTAGAGAAACGCCCACCGCTGCCATTTGAAGTACCCGACATACCGTTCACTTCGACACGTGTAAATTGCGGACCTAAGCCCCTTAAATTTATTGCTTGTCCTTCACCATTGCTATTCCGATTCAATGTTACTCCGGGAACGCGTTGTAATGATTCAGAAATATTTAAATCAGGGAACTTACCTAAATCTTCAGCTGAGATAGAGTCTGTAACTTCAACCGCTTCCCGTTTTTGACCTAATGCTCTATTGAGACTGGCCCTAACACCTTGAACCTCAATAACTTCTAATTGTGACTCTGAATCTTCATTACTAGCTTGTGCCAGCGCACTATGCCCAACTAATAGACCACTTGAAGCAAGCGCTAATGTAAATAGATTTAGCTTAAACTTGTTTATTTTTATCATTCTTACCTCCTATTGAATTATTGCTCATTCAATGAACACTTAAATCACATTATGTTATTTAATCAATTTTTGGAAGTAAAAAAATAAAAATTTATTGTTAAAATTAAAAGTAAATAGCATTTAAAACCGATATTCAATCACTTAACCTGAATCCTATAGTTATATGAAATTAATAATTAACTTTTAGTTAATTAATCTGTAATATGACAATTTGAGTAAAAAGTTTAACCATCTTGTAGAGCCAAAGAACTCAACTATGAAATTGATTAACCTAAATAAAAATGAGAAATTTATCCTTAGTTTCTTGAGGCGCAACCATAGAGCTAGTCGAGTGGAGCTTGCCAAAATTATGGGTGTCTCCAATCAATCACTCACACGGCTAACCAAATCACTCTTAGATCAAGAATTAATTGAACAACAATCGAAAGTTCTTGGCTCTAGAGGCCAACCTGCGATCAACATCACTATAAAGCCCAATAAATTATTTGCTGTTGGGGTCGTGTTAGCGAACAACAAACTGGTTATAAGAGTTGATGACCTATGTGGTGAACATATAGCTGAAACAACTAAAAAGGTTGATTTATCATCACCAACTGAATGCTTGAGTACGGCTAAGGGTTTATTGCAAAATATGCTCTCTAGTATGGAAATTGACAACAAAGTAATAGGTATAGGGATCTCTGTATCAGGTTTTTTTGTTACCTCAAACTCTGTCTGTAATAAGTACAATGTAGAACAATGGTCAAAGCTAAATTTAATTGACTATTTCGAGCAAGCTTTTAATGTTCCATGCTTTATGGAAAATGATGGAAATACCAGCGCAGTAGGTTATTCAATTTCAACTCGGGGAAGTGACTTAGAAAGCTTCTTTTTACTCAATTTAAGCGAAAATATAGGCGGTGGTTTTGTAAATAAGCAACAACTACTAAGCGGCCAATATGGTAATGCCGGTGAAATTGCGGGCCTATTCAGCCCCGAAGAAACGGCCATTCGGCCTTGTTTAAGCTCTCTAACTAGTTACTTGCAACATAAAGGAGCCAGTAATTGGCAAGATGCGCTTGATCCATCTTCAGCGTATTACCAACATTATTTAGAATGGCTAAAACTAGCTTCATCTGCTCTTGAGTTACCTTTACATTATATTCAAGTACTATTTGATCCAAGTGCTATCGTTCTCGCAGGTGAGCTACCCTATTACGTTCGAAAACAACTGGTAGATACCCTAACCTTCAAGGGCTTGTTTTACAAAGAAACAGAAGCTAAAAAAGCAGACTTGATTATCGATAATGACCCCAACCCATTGAGTAGAGGGGCAACGACACTCGCTATATATCATTTTTTGGGTACTACCCACTAATATGACATCTTAATGAAATAATTTATATTTACTCTAGATTATAAAATTTCAAAGGTATCACTGTGCAATTATGCCTTTTTTTGATTGCCATTTTTCTAGTGGGTTTTTGGTTATCGCTAAAAAGTAAAAAGCAATCATCAGACTCATTAATAACTGCCAATAGAAACATCCCTTGGTATATGGCTGGTTCATCGATGAGTGCAACAACTCTTTCTAGTGATACGCCAATTATTGTAGCGGGATTGGTATATAGCTTTGGAATAAGTGGCAATTGGATTTGGTGGATAGGAATTTTGAGCCTGCTATCTACTGCATTTTTTTTCAGTAAATACTGGTATCGTAGTGGTATTAAAACAGAAGTAGCGCTTTTTGAACTTCGCTACGGAGACTCTCATAACACCCGATTTTTAAGAAAAATTAAAGCAATTTTTGAGGGGGGAATTCTTAACACGGTTATCATTGCAAGTCTGACTTATGCATTTGCAATTATTTTGTCAGAGGTGCTCTCTCTTCATCCATTTTTACAACTGACAGAATTAGAAACTCAACTCAGTATCTGTGCGATATTTTTTATTGTCGTACTTTATACAGCGCTTTCAGGTCTTAAAGGAGTAATAGTTACAGATATCTTTCAGCTTATCTTTGCTGTAGGTATTTCATGGGTAGCTTTATATTTCATCCTCGAAAATCAACCTCTGAGTTCGATAATTTCAGAAGTTCCTAACGAGAAAAAAGCCCTTTTTATTGAGAACAGTGCTCCAAATAACGAATCACATTACTTTTGGGTGTTTTTAATTATTGCTTGGGTATATAAAGCACCTGGCTCAGGGCCTTTAATACAAAGGGTCATATCTTGTAAAAGTGAAGCAGACGCAAAAAATGCCATTCTTCTACATTGCGTCATTCATTTTTTTATCAGAAGTTTACCTTGGGTTTTAATTGGTATCGTTGCAATTACTCTCACGAATACTTCATTAAATGCAGACCAAGTTTATGCCCATGTCATTATGAAAGCACTCCCACCTGAACTTATAAACTTATTTATTTTTTGCCTCATCGCTGCCTATGTGTCGACCATTGACTCTCACCTAAATTGGGGAGCCTCACTTATTACTAATGATTTCTATATTGAAGAAAAACCACAAATCAGTAAAAAAAATGTCTATTTTTTATCGGTATTCTGTTTAAGCGCAATCAGTTATCTTATTTTTTTGCTGGGAATGATAGACAGTTTACTGTTCATCTATCAACTTCATATAGTTATTTTTGCAGGCCTTGCGCCTTTTGCAATCGCACGCTGGTTTTGGTGGAAGGTAACTTTGAAATCTGAAATTATAGGTTACTTATCTTCAATTATTCTTGGCATTGTATACTTCGCAATAGCGCCAAAAGACGCCGTCTACTGGTTCTCACTTCCAATGCTATTGAACTTAGTAAGCTCACTTTTAATACTTTTTTTATACAAGAGTAAAGCCCTTGAGCCTAACCAAACTCACTTAGCTTTTTTCGAAAAAATTGGCTTACCTTTATATAAAAACTGCGAACATCAGTTTTACTTGAATAAGAAAGAAATCTTCATCACAGCAAAAAACTGGGCGTTCGCAGTTATTGTTTTTGCAATTTTAACTATAGGAGTGACCGCTTTACTCTTTAGTTAACTAGTGACTCACTAATTATTACACAACTTCTAAACTTACAGCCTTGGTTACTTCAGGTTTATCAAAAATACCTAAACGGATACGAATAAAGTGCAAAATTTCTTTTGCAACATCAATTCCTAGCGCCCCTTCTAAACCTTCAAAGCCTGGGCTTGAGTTTGCTTCGCATATTTTGAAATGTTGCTCATCAAATAATAAATCAATGCCCGCCACATCAAGGTTAAGTACATTCGCAGTTTGTGTTGCAAGCCATTCGATTTCTGGCGTTATCGGAAATGACTTACCAGTACCACCGGCACTTACATTGGCTTTAAAGTTTTTGCCCTGCGAGTTACGCTCCATACAAGCAACAGCACGGCCACCGATAGTAAGTACTCGCAAATCACGACCGTGACTTGACTTAACAAACTGCTGCAAAATAATGTTTGCTTGTGGATTTGCAGCCTCAATTAACTGCATTAAATCATCAAACTCTTCTTTTGATTTTGATAAAAATACGCCACTGCCTTGCGAGCCTGATAACGTTTTAATCACCACAGGAAAACCGATTTGTTTTTCAACTAAATCAATATTAACTGGAAACTTAACAAGCATAGTGTTGGGGGTTGGTAAATTACACTCAGCTAAAATTTGCTGCGCAAATAACTTGTCTTTCACCGTTTCAATTGACTGCGAGCTATTCACGCAATACACGCCTAAACGCTCAAGGTGGCGGATAATTGCCAATGCAAAATAGGTTGTGCTAGCGCCCATACGAGGAATCACAAAGTCAGGTAATTGTACTGACTGGCCATCAATCAGAATACTTTTACCATCTTCGCGAGTAATCGTTAAATCAAACTGATCAGGCGAATAAACTTGTAAATCAATGCCTTCCTCTTTCGCCGCTGCAAGTAAACGTTCAACTTCGTAAGTTTCTTGCTTTAACAAGCCTTGGCTATCTTTATAAATGATCCACCCGCGCATAAGTCGGTACCTCTAATATTGGAGTTTCGGTGACAAAAAAACGCGGATTATGCTCATCATCGAGGAGTGAGTAAAACAAGTTAATTTTATCGTTACGATGATAAAAATGACTACAAACTGAATAAACATTGACCACATTGTTAAATTGAGGTAAAAAGTCACAGTAAGTTAACAATAAACCCGATTAGAGAAACATGTGAACAGGACGCTTGCATTAATCTTCATTATTCCACTGAGCGTATTTGCCTTAAATGAATGGCATATTCAAAGTGGTGCCTTTAAGTTACAGCCCAATGCTGAGGAGCTTTTTGTTTCCAATGATACGCCGGCTAAACACACGATTCCGCAGCCCGTTGTTAACCTAACAGCACCACTTAATCAGCTTTCAAATCGTGCTCACGATTACCTTTATAAACAAGGCCGTTTGCCTAAAAGGCTCAATAATACAACGTTTAGCAAGTTTGACCTTGGCACTCTAAAAACACTGCAATCCGGTGATAACTTCATTCTTATCGTTGACGAGTATCAAAGTTATACTGTCGAAATAACTAATATTATTGAAGCAAGTAATGGTAACCGCAGTGTGTTTGGCAAAGTGAATGATCACACTAACGCATTTCATCAAGCTGTAATGACTCTTACCGACAACACGTTGCAAGGGCAGTTTAACGCTGGCGATAAGAGTTATAAATTTGAAAGCTTTGGCGAGTTTGGTTGGGTCTCAAAAATTTAACCTAGCCATTTACACTTTTTATTTAATGGCTGGCCACAAAGTTTCACCATCACTGTCGATTGGGCTTAAAATGTTCAGTCCTAATAGTTTCGCAATAAGCGGATACACATCTAAGTTATTCACTTCATCTAGCTGTACATGTCGTTTAAATGCAGGGCCTGTGGCAATAAACGTCGCGGCCATATCATCTGTGTATGCATAGCCATGCGTACCTAAATAAGAAGCCATTTTGCTATCGGTAAATACTCGCGGTGCTGTGGTTTGTAAAACAATATCACCAACCCGAGGGCCTTTATCGTAATGATAATCGCGCTTTTGTTGGTCAGTTAAAACGATAAAACGGCCATCTGCTGCTTTAGTAAGCTTTTTACTAAAACCCTTGATGTCTGCTTTGCTATTTGGTTTTGCATAGTACAAAACGCGAGGGCCGGTGTTTTGCACCATAAAATTGTCGTCTTTTGGCAGACTATCTATTTTGATGCTCAGGCTTGGATCAACAGACGCCATACCGTGATCAGACACAATCACTAAGTTAATATTTTCATCAAGCACTTTTAAACGGGTGTGCAAGTTTGCCATTAAATTATCTAGCTGTTGAACCGCATCGTATGTCTGTTGTGCATCTGGGCCATACTCATGCCCCATGCTATCCACCAACGAAAAATAGCTCACCACCAAACGTGGGCGCTGCGCTTTTGGCAAGCTTAACCACTGAATAATTTGATCAACACGCTTTTGGTAATCACTGTGTTTGGAATAATGATAAAAATAATCAGGCAGCATGCCATTAAAGCGCGCATCAGACTCTGGCCAAAAATAGGTGGCAGCTTTTAGGCCCTGCATTTGTGCAAGATTCCAAAGCGGAATACCATTTAGCCAGGTACTGTCATCTTTACCCTTACCCATTTTGTAGCACTCATTACGCTCAGTATCACAAAAACGGTTATCAACAATGCCGTGGTTGACTGGCAATAAACCAGTAATGATAGACAAGTGATTAGGAAAGGTTTTCGTCGGATACACAGGGCGCATTCTGGTGGCTCGTACGCCCTGTTCACTGATTATTTTTAGATTTTTAGCATCATGCTTTTCAATATAATCCCAACGGAATCCGTCAATCGAAATAAGTACAACACTCTGTTCTTCAGCAGCTTTAACCACTGCACTGGATGCCAGTAAAGCGAAAAAAATAAAAGGCCAAATACGCATTAAGAATCCTTGTAAGTTAATTTTTTAAGTCATTAAGTTAGTGTATCTAACTCACTTTAAAATTTTGTGATCATAGCTACAGCGACTTTTTAGCGTAACTAAGTACAATCATTTAATAGCAAGTAGTTTGAGCAAAGTACGCAAACTAAAATTATAACTTAAAACTAATATTTTAATTTATGATACAAGCTGTTAGATTAAATTTAATCTTTAAAATCACTAGAAGTAATTACCACGACTGTAATTGACTTGGTAGGAATAGAAATGATCGATTTTCGAAAAAAAATAACACCCGCTCGTGAAATGCGCTCTACCAATAATTTACATACAGCGCTTGAAAGCGACCGTGGTCGCATTATTAATAGCGCGGCCATTCGCCGTTTACAGCAAAAAACTCAAGTGTTTCCGCTTGAGCGTAATGCAGCTGTGCGCTCGCGTTTAACTCACTCGCTCGAAGTACAGCAAGTTGGGCGCTTTATAGTACAAACGATTTTTAATAAATTAAGCGATGCTCAGCAAAAAGAGTATGGCCTTAAAGGGCTAGAAAGGCCTTTAGAAAGCCTTATAGAAATGGCCTGCTTAATGCACGATATAGGCAACCCACCTTTTGGTCACTTTGGTGAGGCTGCTATTAATCAGTGGTTTGCTAAGCATTTAGATGAACTTGTTCCTGAGCCATGTAAAGAAGTTGGCATAAGTGTTATTTTTAAACACCTTGCGCAAGATATAAAAAGCTTTGAAGGTAATGCACAAGGTATTCGTATAGTTCACTCTTTATTGTCACTAAATTTAACCTACAGCCAAACCGCTGGTATTTTAAAATACACCCGCCCTGCCAGTATGTCTAAAAAAGATAGTCCGACTAACAAAGATTATTTGATGAAAAAAGTCGGGTACTACTTTAGCGAAAAAACCTTCATAGACGCATTACGAACAGAGCTTGAAATAGAGCTATATTGCCGACACCCTGCAAGTTATATAATGGAAGCTGCTGACGATATTTCGTACTGCCTTGCCGACATAGAAGATGCGGTAGAAAAAGGCATCATAAGTGTCGATATACTTTGTGAAAAGCTAAAAGAACAATATACCAAAACACTCACAAATCTGACATTAGACAATACAAAACACGGTGACTTTGCAGAAAAAGCAATTGATTATGCATTAAGTAAAGCCGCTGAGCAGCCATATAACTTTAACAGCGAATTCTTTATTTACCTGCGAGTAACCTTACTACATCCTTTAGTAAATTATGCAGCTGAGCGCTTTATCAAAAATATTGAAGCTATTTACCATGGTGATTTTAATCAGGCACTGCTTGAGGATCGCAGCCACTTACATGCAGTCACAAAAACGCTGAAACAGGTCGCGCTTAACCACGTATTCTGCCACAAAGAAGTTGAACGACTTGAACTCCAAGGTTACCGTATCATTAGCGGCTTACTTGATTGCTATAAACCTTTGCTAGCACTTGATCACGATAGCTTTAAGCGAGCATTAAAAGGCGATAACAACTTACTTATTGAAAGTAGACTTGTTAAAAAACTTTCTAACAAGCACTTAAACAGCTACCAAAAAGCCATAGATGCGCTTAAAGCTGAGCCTGGTCACTACGCAGCTTATGAGTTTTATTATCGTTGTCGCTTGGTTCAAGATTATATCAGCGGTATGACTGACCAATTTGCTTACGATGAATATCGCGCTTTAATGGTTCTCGAATAAACCTAATTTGTTAACCAAATGTGGATAAATTAGTCGACTGAGCTTAAAATAATTCAATATATAGTCACCAGCTAAACCTCACTGGTCAGGAATCTATGTCAATTATAAAAACGACCCTTTTTTTGTTATTTACTGGTCTTAGCTTTACCAGTAGTGCCCAGTACAACGAAGCAATGTGTATTTTGTTAAAACAACAAATGCATGAATACCGCGATAATACCAGCAACCGAAACTATCGCTCAGCAGCCAGAAATTTTGAAAAAAACTGTAAAAACCCGACCCCAGTTAATAATACCGCCGCGCTACAAAAGCTCACTTCAGAAGCAACACCGACACCACCTAAAACAAGCATAACAGAGCACTCAGGTGCGATTAAAGGTGCTGCTGAAGATGTTCCTGCTCAAGCACCTGTTCAACAAGCGCCTCTAGAGCCAATACAACAAACACAGCAACCTGCAGAGCCAGAATTAATTGACTCTTCACTCAGTTCTGAGCTTAATAACAGTGAGCCGGTTCAACAAGATAACGATAGCCAGTCAATGCCTAAACTGCCACCAGCAACAGAGCCAGTGACTGAGGCGGCACCAATTACAAACACAGAACCAGCAGAGCCACAAGATCCTGCTGCAATTAAAAACGACGCAAATCAAGCTATAGAGCCTGCTAAAAAACCGGCTCCGGTTGTAGTACAAACACCAGAACCAAGCTCATCAAACTCATTATTGATGCCAAGCCTGCTTGTGTTATTAGTGCTTTTAGTTGGCGGCCTATTTATTTTGCGCCTTCGTAAGAGTAAACAGTCTGACTCAAATGCTGAACTTGAAAACACCTTGCTTCAAGCTCAAGCTGCAAGTGCCAAAATAAAAGCGCAACAAGCATTAGATGAACATGAAACAAGCTCAGCAGAATCACAACCACACTACGAAGATGAGTTTGAGAGAGCATTTAATGACACATTTAACACGAAAACGACAACGTCCGATGATGAAGAATGGTCTGAACTTGCACGCTTAAATGCTGAACACGACGAACAAAGCGCCTTCACCAGCACCGAAGAGCAAACAACTGACTTTGCACATGCGCATGAATTCAACGAGCTTGAAATTAGCCACGAAGAAACACAGAATGATGAATCTATTCAAAGTGATGAATTTGAGAGCACACGCAGCTCATTTGGATTTGACGAGTACAACACCGCAGAACCAGCAGAAACAACGCCGAGATACGACGAGTCAGATAATACCGAGTTAGGCAGTGATGAGTTAGACAATGACATTAAATCAGAGCTCAATGATGAACCCAAGTTTACCAATACACGTAGCTCTTTTGGGTTTGATGAGTACAACACCTCAGAACCCGCAGAAACGGCGCCGATTAGCGACGAGGTAGATAATACCGAGTTAGGTGATGAGTTAGGTAATAATGAGTTAGACAGCAACATTAAGCCAGAGCTCGATGATGAGCCTGAACTAACCAGTACACGCAGCTCTTTTGGGTTTGATGAGTACAACACCTCAGAGCCAGCAGAAACGGCGCCAACATACGACGAGTCAAATAATAACGAATTAGGTGATCAGCTAGGTAATAATGAGTTAGGCAGTGATGAGTTAGACAATGACATTAAATCAGAGCTCGATGATGAACCAGAGTTTACCAGTACACGCAGCTCTTTTGGGTTTGATGAATATAAAAGCGATGACCAACCTCTAAAAGATGACGTACCTGAGTACGATTTGTCATCTTTAGTAGATGACGATCTGTCTTTTACAGGCGCAATAGATGAGCCTGAACACTTAGCCGAACCTGCAACAATTACGCTTACTGACGATGACATAAGCGATGATGACTTAGCAAAAGCCCTGCAAACACTTGAACAGGAGCTGCAACAAAATACAACTGAGCTTGCTGATGCGCCAAAGACGGCACCCATTATGACTGACACGAACCTGCCAGATAATGATGACGATACACTATCTTTAGATGAGAGTGACATGCCTCAAGGGATCAGTGATGAACAAACAAAAGAAACGAGCTCAACAAACCCTTTTGCTAACTTGTCTCTAGACCCTACGTGGGATCCCAACTCAACCGAAAAGCCGCAGATTGAAAGTAAAGAAAAACAGCCTAAATCACAAGCGCTTATTGACGCAGAAAACAGAGCAAAACAACTCAAAACAGATGATTAGCGTTGATATTAGTTAGAGTGCAATAAACTACTTATAGTTTATTGCACTCTAACTTAGTCTTTAATAACAGGACGTGGGCGCATTAAAAAGTGAAAAATAAAGATAAGCGAAAAGAACACCGTTACGGCCAACGCACATAACACAATAATATTTGTTGGTAGAATTGTATCGTTAGTGTAGCTATAACGCTTTAACTCCCGTTCAGCCATTATTCTAGCTCGTTCAGATTTACTCGGTAATACAAACTCGTGAAAGGAATCTGTCGATTTAGCTTCAGCTCTTTCATACTGCGCACTTTTTTGCTGCCACAACATATCAAACTGCTGAAACTGAACCTGTTTATTCTCGATACACCAATCTAAATATTGAATATTTAAAGGCCTGTGTAAACAACGAGAAGGAATAACATAATAACGCTCCCACGCTGCTTGTTTACTAATATAACCTTGCTCAGATAAGGGTTTAGCTAATGGGTTTTCAAGATAAGCAATATCTTGGTTATAAAACGAATGAGTTCGCTTTAATATTTGTTCGTCGGTTAAGCAATTATCTGAAATGCGCGATGAAAGATTATGTAAGCGTTGTTTGTACGAATCAATTTTATCGAGTAGGTGGGTTTTTCGAATGGCTGATTGCAGCTCAGCTCGCTCTGCTTGCATACTTTCGCATTGCTCAACACTAAGAGCTTGCTGCCCCCATGCAAAACAAGGAGCCATGAATAAAGCTGATAATAAAATCCTTTTGATCATAAATTTACGTCACTGTAAAAGTTAGAGGTACAGCCTAACATTTTTATATAATACTGCAACAAAACAGCGCTAAAATGACTAAAAAAGATGATAAGTAACTGCTTTTTTGTTAATACATTTTAACTGCTTATATACTAAATAACTCCCGTTAATATTTCCCCTCTTGAATTTGACTTTTAGCTTAAATATTACGAGCAAACTTAATTTTATATAGAGCGTAAGGAGTGGAAATAGACCTGTTTCTTTATCTGTTATAAAGTTAAGCTTCTAAGCATGCTCTATAGGAAACCTACACTCGAGAAAATATTTTAATCTCTATAGCTTATTTATCAGGGTACTTACTAATAACATTCATATGTGTTTGCTTTATTTCATCTCTTTTATTTTCAAGAGTGTCAGTGAAGTATATAGATAAGCATATGGAGAAAGATAGTGTATCTCCCCCTAGTTGGGATAAAGGTATCGGCGCAAGCGCTTCGTTTTATGTATTTGCAATACTTTTTAACAAGTACAGAATTAAAAACAAACTATTTGATGCCGATTACAGCGGCCCACTTCATCCCAGTTACAGGAACGGCCGTTAGTCTTTGTATTGCCTTATATTATCAAAGCAACTGATGACGTAGCCACTACAAAACAGCTAAAACTTTATATAATAGATAACCCTTAACACAAGATTTTTTTGCAATGGCAGTACTTAACTTTATCCTATATTGTGTAATTTTCTTCTTTGCTCTCATGATGATAATGACTGTGATATTCCCCAGAATATCAATACGACATATCGAAAGTAAAATGCAGGAAAATGGAGTTTCACCTCCGAGTTGGGATAGAGGAATTGGAGCAAGTGCTCCTTTTTACGCACTCGCTATCTTTGTAAAAAGAGCTCGTAAGTCTACGCCATTATTTGATGGCAGGTTTGTCGCCAAACACGCAAGGCCTATTGATAAGTTTCTCGCTTTCTTGCATCTTGTATCAACATCTGGCTTTATAATTAGCGTATTCCTTATGGTAATTTTAGAGTACTTTTTGTTGTAGCTGAGTTTTTTACTTATTTCTAAAGTAAATATGTGTATTAATACTAATAGCTTCGTAAAAAAAGGTTATTGATAATATTTATGGTCGTAAACTATTCATAGGGGGTATTTTATAGATGGATCTTACTCTAGCTCCTATTTTAACTTCCTTATTTTTAACTTTTCTTTTCAGCTTTTTTATTTCATCTCTTTTACTTTCAAGAGTGTCGGTTAAGCATATAAATAAAAAAATGGAACTAGATGACGTGTACCCACCCAGTTGAGACCGAGGGATTGGAGCAAGCGATTCGTTTTATGTATTTGCAATACTTTTTAACAAGTACAGAATTAAAAATAAACTATTTGATGCCCGCTTTATCGCTAAACATGCGCGGACTATTGATAAGTTAATTGCAGCAATTTATTTTACTTCAGTGGCAGGCATGATAATTTGCCTCTGCATTATTACTTTATTTAAAAGCCTTACCTGAAGGAAAGCTAAACATTAACCTCTATGACAGGAGGCGCCATTATGACGATCTCATTGGAAAAATTAGTTCTAGCGAACATGTTTGTATTCATGGCTTTAGCATTTCTTTTTGTAGTTTTATTTACACGCATCTCTATCAAGTACATAAATAAACAAATGCTAAACGACAGTGTTACTCCTCCGCTTTGGGACAAAGGCATTGGCGCTAGTGCCCCCTTTTATGCCATGGCAATATTTTTCAAACGCTCGCGATTACCCACACCTATTTTTGATGGCCGTCTTATAGCAAAATATGCAAGGTCAGTAGACAAAGTACTAGCATTCTTACATCTTTTTACAATGATAGGATTCACAATCAGTGTATTTACAGCCATGTATTTAGATAGATTCTAAACAAAAGAGAATTTACAAAATGGATTTTAAAATCTTTATTTTCTACTCCTTCATTATATTTACAGTGGTTACTTTTGCGTCAGGCGTGCTGTTTTATCGAGTGTCAGTGAAGTATATAGATAAGCATATGGAGAAAGATGGTGTCTCTCCCCTTAGTTGGGATAAAGGTATCGGCGCAAGCGTTTCGTTTTATATATTTGCTATGTTTTTTGAGCGCTCAAGAATCCCAACGCCATTATTTGATGGCCGTTTTGTAGCTAAATATGCAAGGCCTATCGACAAAGTTATAGGAGCTGCGCACTTAATCTCGGTCTTTGGGGCGATTATTTGCCTATGTATCGTTTCTTATTACCAAAAAAGCTAGCTCCTTTGCCTAACTAAAAAACTATCGATGATCTAAAAGTGCGATTGAGTAGGCGTGAAACTTGTTTCGCGCGCCATGCCATATAGCCATGCAGTAAAGCGCCCCACAACCAATTTATAAGTGATAAACGAGCTATAATGAGGCGCTTTAATAACCGAATATTTATATTTGGCTTTTAACTAATACACCTCTACTTTTGAAACTTCAACAGGCTGTGCCAGCGCATTTTCATAAAAAGCGAACACAGCTTTGGTGTATGGCTGCTCGTAATGAGCATCAAGTGCAGCTTGCGATACAAACTGCTCAACTAAAAACAGACAACGCTGCTCTTTACTCGCAAACAGCTCAAAACGATTACAACCATGCTCTGCACGAGTGGCGTTTAATATGCCCTGTAAACGCCCTTTACAGTCTTCAAATAAAGCCGCTTTAGGGGTAATTTTTGCTACGATATTAATCATACTAACTCCTTAGCGTATAATTTTAAAACCAATGCCCTTATTGGCGGCGCAACCGTAAAAGCCACCACAAAAGCAGCAGGCCATGCATTGGCAAACGCCTTCATCCAGCTTGCTAAAAATGTATCGCTTAGCCCTAAATTGACATAGGTAACCCATGCCGAAAGCAAAAACGACATTAAAAACGAAAATACCGCAGTAAATGTAAAATGAATTTTCATATGTCCTCCTTGGCGTTACTATATTTGCATAGCCCAAGTGGCAACAGTCACGAAAATGCAAACTAAGATTGAGGGAGTCGTATGCTGGATGATCTGCATTTATTTATCGAAATAGCCCGCCGTAAAAGCATGAGCCAAACAGCAAAAGATTTAGGACTGAATCTATCAACGCTTTCTCGGCGCATTCAAACACTCGAAGGCAAGCTCGGTGAGCCATTATTACAACGCACGGCCAGAGGCATTGTGTTAACCGCCAAAGGCGAGTCACTTTATAACGAGTTAGGCGAGCAAGTGCTTGCTCTCAATAGTCAGTTAGCACAATTAAACGACTCGCCTACCGCAAAAGACTTTTACTTGTTGTGCCCACAAAACATCATTGCGGGTCCACTAATGGGCGCAATTAATCAATTTGCGATGGCAAACCCTACGTTAAACCTCCACATTTACCCAAGCAATGCCAATAGCCAGTTAAGCCAAAAACGTTTTGACTTAGCTATTCGTATTGGCGAACAGCAAGACTCTAGCTACTACCAAAAGCGCTTAGGTATGATTGCAATTAAACTTATAACAAAACAAGGCGTACCTAAATCACGTTTAATAATCCCCTACTCTGAGTCACAACTACCCAGTGGTTTGCTAAACAAATTAAAAAAAGAGTATGAACAAATAAGCTTTTGTTTTGATATTACAATCGCCAGAAAAATGATTGAAGCAGGCTATGCTGCAGGCATACTCCCCATGAGTGAAATAGCCTGCATTAAAGACACTAATCAATTTAATTACCTAGATACGCCACACAATTTACCTGCAAGGCCTATTTACGCCCTCTGGCCACATTCACGCACACCCTCTGCCAATGCCCAGATCTTAATAGAACAACTGCAAAACAGCATTGCTCACTCCCCTAGCTTACAAGGGGATGTGATAGAGCTATAAAATGATTGCAGCGATTTTACATCGCGTTCTAATAAGCTACTTTTAATAACTTACCGTCGCGGCATAAAGCCACTGCTACGTGTGTAAGAAAGTAACTAAAAAACAGGCCTAATTTCGGTTTAAGGCTGAGCATTCCAAGTAGATTCAAACAAGGCTTTTTGCTCAACTTTGTTTTCACTACACCATACGAAATCCGCTTGCTGGATTTTCTTTGCTCTACAGCGCTCTGGCAGCTTATAAAACTCTCCCCACGCTTTACGTTTTTCATCATCATTGTATGAATTAGAATAAACCGTAGAGTTATATACTTTCGTATTTAAAAGCCCTGTCGGGTTTGACCGATAACTATAGTTACCGCCATTACCTGCGCTTTTTGTCGGTTTTTTGCAATGTCTTGCCAGCAAAGTAAACAGCTCGTCGGAGCGCTTATTCCAACGTTCACCTTGTTGTGCGCTATAACCGCGATTCATTCTTTTACGAATAGACTCACGTTCAGCTTTAATGTTATCGCATTGGTTTTGAGAGTATTGCTCGTTGGCAATTGAAGTTGGGCTCACTAATAAACTAGCGAGTAATAAAATCCATTTATTCATAATTTCACATCAATGTTGTTAATTACTTTCCCTACAAATATTATCGACTAAAAAATATAAATAGTCTCAGAACTTTCCTGCCTTTTATAACATAAAATAAACAAAACTCTATTTATTTTAGGGCTATATAAAGTACCCAAAATTTATTTTTAGCATATTAACATTACAAATAATCATGATAGAATTCTGGCCATAGGATTTTAATAAGGATATTTTATGGATATTATAATTGGCCAACACGTGCTGAAGAAAAAAGCACAGTTAACCCAACTTTCAGATCGCGCAATCGGGCGAGAGTTTAAAGATCAAGCAGCCCTAGCAATACAAATGACACAATGTAGCGCAGCTGTTTATCGTCGCTTACAACGAACGTATAAATCAACCATCACACCAAAAGATCAAAAACGTGTAAAAGCGGGCGGCTTAAGTACAGAATCTGTGACTTTTTCAACAAGTAACCGTAGCCAAAAATCTTTCAACAGTTTACTTCCCGCTATGCGAGGAGGTGCGTCTGCTCCTGGGAACGTGCCAATAACATCTAATGATGTTGCTGTTGCTTCTAACCAACCCCAAGCAACTAACTTACTCGCTTTACTACACCCTATACTCAGCGAAGATATTATGAAAACGGGTAACAGTGTAGAAAAAGCCGCAACAATACTTGGCCTTGTTACAACAACAGCGGGTTTTGTTATTCCTGGCGGCGGCGTTGCTTCTTCAATCGTAAGTTGGGTAGGAAGTGGCGCAACTTATTCAAGCTACTCAATGTCAAGAATTCGCCCCGATGCACCCGACCGCGCTTTTCACCAACTAACAAACTACATTACCTGCTTAGCAGCATGGAATAAAAAAGCGTGTGAGTTAATTGATATTGCCGACTCAAACGGCCAATGGACTTTCCGCGATATTGAAACGGGCTTTGCATAAAACAAAGCCTTTATAATACACAAACACCACAGCATTGTGCTTGGTGTTTGTGATTTTAAAAAAATTAACGCCTCTATAAGGCCGTACACGCTCTAAGTGCAGCAGCAATAGCTGATGCACTTTGTTTTGAGTAACCCCCGCCGCCAGTAACGACGGTTGGTATATTTAGGCTTTTTAAACGAGATAAAACACTCTTTTCACGCTCAACAACATCTTCTATTGTAAGTTTAAAGCCACCCAGTTTATCAACGGCCAGTACATCTGTTCCTGCAATTACAAAAGCCAAAGCATATTCATCAATCACTAATTCGAGCGCTTGATTAAGTTTAGTCAAATACTCTTCGCCTTCGACACCGCTTTTTAATGGCACAGGAAAATTCACTCTATTGCGGGTAAAGCTCGATGTTGGGTAAATATCTTCATTGTATACATCTAACAAATGTACGTTTTCGTTATCTTTAAATGAATACGCATTACCGTTGCCATGATGAGCATCAACGTCAATAATCAACACTTTATCTGTTTCGCTTAAATGGCCATTTTTTCGTAATTGCTGGTAGGTAATGCCAATATCATTATAAATACAAAACCCTTCCATATTTAAATTACTAGCATGATGAAAGCCACCAGATAAATTCCACATAGTCTCACCAGACTCTAGCGCTTTTTCGGCACCTAATAGAGTACCCGAAACAGCTAAACGCATAGGCGTTAAGATTTTTTTATCTAGAAAATCAAAGCTAACAAAAGGAATTTTAGGAACTTCAAGGGCACGGAAAATAAGCGTTCGACTCAAGACCAATTTTCTCATTAGCTCATTGAGGTACTCGTTAATTATATCAGTAGAAATTGGTTCATTCGGTTGGATTACTTCAACATCCACACTACCAAGTTCAGATACCACTTTAGCAAACTTTTCACCATCAAATGGATGCAAATACTTCAGTAATCCTAGCTGATAGTTAAAGCGTGGTTCATAAATAACTTTCATATTTATGCATTTTCCGTTTCTGCAAGCTCTTTAGCGTAACGCAATACCTCATGAGGTGTCCAAACATGTACTTTCAGCATACAAAAAGCTTTCCCCCTATAAGGACCCACCTTTACATTTAAAAGTAATAATCAATTACGTGGTTCAAAATAACCATGCAAGTAATTTAGGCTTTGGAACTATTTAGGCACCTTTGAACAACTTGATAGCAAATAGCCTTTTGTATAGTTTCATCTAGCTGATTTTGGCGCATCGATAAGATGGCTTTGCTCAACTGTTTATGAGAAACGATAGGGAATGGTGGTCGTTGTTTTAATTCTACAAACCAACCTGGAAAGCACAAAATAGGTGTTATTTGCGTACTATAACCTGTGGCCTCACTCAACCATTTATAGACCCATTGAGCTTGCCGCTCTGTTTGATCAATAGGCTTACTCTCATTCCATGAAGGAAAGGCAAGAAAGTTATTTTCAAACCTTACTTTATAATTGATGTCATCTTTTATGCGCTTATGCCGCCCTTTTGTCTCAATTGCAAAAACACCATTTGAACCAATAACCAGATGATCAATATTAAAGCCATCTGCCTGAATATCATGAAATACTTGGTAACCATGTGATTGCAGCTCAATCAACTCTGATGCAACGGCTAACTCAGCATCCCGCCCAAGTTTTAATTTTATAAGTTTGTCTGACTCAAGCCATAACTTTCTGGCAGTATAAATTAACCCTAAAAATATAATACTAATAAAAAAGTAGTTTAATTCACCACTTGCAAACATCTCAGCAATACCCTTTAGCGCAAAAGGCAAGGTGATAATTAATACTGCTAAAAATATGTAACCTACAACGTCAAATATTTTGTCATTAACTTGGTCATTCAATGTCTGTGCAGCTAAACGCAAAAGCTTTTTGCGCTCAACAGGTAATTTAGCATTTTTTTGATGTACCCATAACTTAAAGAATAAAACACCAAGTATTGAGTAGGCCCCAAGGACAATAAATAAAAGACTTAGTCCTTGATTTAATAAGTTTTCCATTAGCATTCCCTGTTTTAACAACAGCTTATTTATACATTAATTTTTAAATTCTGTCGCGTTGACACTAACAACCAAAAAAAAGTAACCGCCGACTTTTCTTTGGAATCGCTCGGCGCCCCGAGATTCACACTGTTTCCTCAATTTGAATTAATTAAATGAACGTAACCAGCGTAGATAGGCACAGCTTTCACATCCCTGTACGCACCCCAGTTCGGATATCCATATCCTCTCGTTCAAAACTACGTTTTTCACCCATGACCAAGCTACGCTGGTTACAGCATTGCCTAAAAGGATTTAGGTACTTGGAATTTGTCGGGAACAAAATTCCGCTACGCTGTTAATTACCCATAATTAATTCAATTTCGGGTATGAACACGGGGTGTAACCGTAACTAAAGCCTGCAAATTACCAATCAAGTTATTGTTTGTTTTCATTATTTATTTTAGTAAACTGACTGTTCGAAAACAGGGAGTCGTTATGGAACAGGTTGGTATTTACGAGCAGCTGATTACGCAAGTAATCGAGCAACACCTAGATCGTGAACAGTTTTATGTCGGAGAACGCCAACTTGAATCAGCAGAAGCTGCTACTTGGCTGTCTCGATTTTTAGGTAAGTTAATTGCTCACGCGATTGATGCTATACCTAGTTCAAATAATCGCTTACAAGAGCAAATCAATCTAGCAAATAACTTAGTTTTTTGGCTTAAAGATCATATTCGAGATGATGAGCTAATAAGTGAAAACCTAATAGATAGCCAAGGTAGAATCCTCACTGCACTATTCAATACTGAAAACCCAATTGCAGCAAACCTCAAAGACTACGCCAAAAATATATTTCCATTAACAGGGCTTTCCCAAAGCGAATTATTTAGTGGCGCGAATGCGGGTATATCGCTAGAGACAGAATTAAAGCGTGAGATAAAATCGGCCGACACTATTTACTGGTTAGTTTCATTTATAAAGTGGACAGGGCTAAGAATATTTAAAAATGAACTTGAAGCCTTTACCAAAAGTGGTAACAAACTAAAAGTTATCACCACCTCTTACATGGGGGCAACAGATGCTAAAGCGGTTGAGTTTTTGGCAAGCCTACCAAACACTGAAGTAAAACTAAGCTATAACAATCAGCAAGAACGTTTACACGCAAAATCTTACTTATTTATGCGTAACACCGGTTTTCATACTGGCTATATTGGTTCGTCTAACTTATCGCATTCGGCACTCACCAGCGGCCTTGAATGGAATTTAAAAATTACAGCGCAAGAAATTCCGCATATTATCGCTAAAACCAAAAGCACCTTTGAAACCTACTGGCAATCACCAGACTTTGAACTGTTTAGTGGTAAAGTTGAATGTAAAGAAAAGCTAATAAACTCACTGAATGAACAGCGTGGTAAAGGACAAGCAAGTAACCAGTTCTATTTTGATATAACCCCTAAAACTCATCAATTAGCTATTTTAGAAAAACTAAGTGTTGAACGAAGCGTTCACAATCGCTTTAAAAACTTAGTAGTGGCAGCAACAGGCACAGGTAAAACAATCATATCTGCATTTGATTTTAAAACCGTGTACGACAAAAAACCAAATGCCAACTTTTTATTTGTTGCTCACCGAGAAGAAATCCTCACTCAAGCACAAAGCGCATATCGTGGAGTGCTAAAAAATAATGATTTTGGCGAGCTTTGGGTTGGCAACTACAAACCTCAAAGATACGACCAATTATTTGCCTCAATTCAAACCCTTAACAACCAAATCGACAACATAAAATTGAGTGCTGATTTTTATGATTATATTGTTATTGATGAAGTGCATCACGTAAGTGCTAACAGTTACCGTGGCATTCTTAATTACTTCAAGCCAAACATTTTATTAGGGTTAACGGCCACACCTGAAAGGCAAGATGGGGCAAATATATTAGAAGATTTCTGTGGTGTTATTGCCGCAGAGGTCCGCTTACCAGAAGCCATAAATCAGCGCCATTTATGCCCGTTCCAATACTTTGGCCTTGATGACGATACAGATTTAAGCACGGTAACGTGGCGAGGCGGTCGTTACGATATTAGTGAGCTTAGTAAGCTATATACAGGCGAGAATAATCGCGCGAATAAAATCATATCGAGTCTCAACGACATCGTTACAAATATTAACGCTATTAAGGCATTAGCATTTTGTGTAAGCCAAGATCATGCTGAGTTTATGGCCAGTAAGTTTAACCTTGCAGGTATAAGTGCAGACGTACTTACCAGTAAAAATACTAGTGAACGAAAACACAAACAGCAGGCGCTTAGACGAGGTGAAATACACATACTCTGCGTCGTTGATATTTTTAACGAAGGGGTCGATATTCCAGAAGTAGATACCCTGCTCTTTTTGCGTCCAACCGAGAGCCTAACGCTATTTTTACAGCAATTAGGTCGTGGCCTACGTTTACCCGACAACAGCCAAAAGCAATGTTGTACTGTACTCGACTTTGTTGGTAACGCTCGCCCCGAATACGACTTTGCCAATAAGTTTCGCGCACTCGTTGGAAAAAGTAACCAGCCAATAAAAACCGAAATAGAAAATAACTTTCCGCACTTGCCGCTGGGCTGTCGTATAGAGCTACAAGAACGCACGCAAAAAACTATTTTACGTAATATACAACAAGCAACAAACAGCAAACGCCGTTTGCAACAGCTTATAAACAGTTATTCTCATCATACAAGCGACGAGTTAACACTAAGTAACTTTTTACGTATAAACCCACAAGTCACACTAGAAGATATTTATAAACCGAAAGATACAAGGCATGGCGGTTGGCATTGGTTAAAAGACGATGATATTCCAGCAGATCAAGTTGATATATATAGTGCCTATTACAGAGCTATAAATACGCAATTACTTAGCTGTGATTCACTGAGCTATTTGTGCTTTTTACGCGATTTATGTAACAGCGACTTTAGCATTGAGATAACACCTCAAAATCAACAGTATTCACTCATGGCTCATTACAATTTTTGGGATAACACTGGCACAAGTCTAGGGTTTAAATCCCTTAAGCAAAGCTTACAAGCACTAAAAAACCCGTTATTACAACAAGAGTTATCAGAAGTGATTGTGCTTTTAATAAATCGTATTCAGCAACAAGAAAGTGACTTAGCGTGCTTACCAAACCATGCAATAAAATTGCACAGCCGCTACACTCGCCAACAAATATTAGCGGCGTTCGGCGCGCATACGTTTGATAAAAAATCGACCGCTCGCGAAGGTGTATTAGAGTTCAAAGAACAAAATTTAGAGCTACTATTCGTCACGCTCAATAAATGCGAAAAAACCTACTCACCAACAACGCTGTATCACGACTATGCAATCAGCTCAACCTTGTTTCATTGGCAAACGCAAAACAGCGCCCGACCAGAACATGGCCGCGGCCTAAGCTACATTCAGCACCAACAAACAGGCAAAACCATCTTGCTGTTTGTGCGTGAACAAAGCAAAGATGAAAACGGCCGAACCATGGGATTTGTGAACTATGGCGAGGTTAAATATCAAAGCCACAGCGGCAGCCAGCCTATGAACATAACATGGGAATTAGTAAGCCCCATGCCAAACGAAATGTGGCATGAGGCTGGAAAATTGGCGGTTGGGTGATTAGTAATAAGTTTTATATAGGAATTATAAATGGAAGCTTTTTTACAAGACACTAAAATCATCTCAGCTCTAATTACAGCTACTGTAGCTCTCATAATAGCATTAACAGGCGCTGTTGCTTTCTTTTATAGATCTCGCAGAGATAGTAAAAGAAATGCAAAAAAAGTCTTATTCCATTTGCTTGAGGTTCGCCACGCAATTAAGCTAAAAACTTTACCCATCGATGAAGTCGCTAAAGAGTATTATGAATATGCAGCCAAAAAACTTAATTCATTTACTCCTACAGAAGAAAATATCTCATCAGAAAACCCTGTACTTAAACTTATTGAGTGCAAATTCAAAGAGCAACTAGCCTCTATAGAGGAAAACCTTTCTGAGAGCGTAATACCAGCTCTTAATGAAAAATTAGCTGACTTGGCTGAAGACAACCCTATTTTAGCTTTTAAAATTAGAGGTCGAGACAATTTTCTCAAACTATTTGAAACTTCAAAAGCTCAAATAGCTACCCTTCACATACCCAATATGGGCCCACAACCTGATACTAAAAAAGATTTACTAAAGCGTGTAAAAAGAATAATGCTAATACGCGTAGCAAAAGAAAGTAACGAGTATATTGACGATGCAATCGAAAAAATAGCTAAGTATTGTGGACGAAGTCAGTTAAGAAAATGGCGCAGATTAAAACAGGAAACGGCTTTCACTCACGGATTTGATTTTACCCAATTAGATGATTTATTTGAAAGCTGTCTTGCTGCTATTGATTTAGAAGAAGTGTATTAGATGTATGATCTTCCCTTCAATACAGATATACAATTTATGAGACAGCTCTCATCTTCATCCATAAACACCAATCTACCAGCACACTCCAACTCCCCTTGATCACACCTGAAACTAAGTTAATGATGAGTAATTTACAGCATGGCGGAATTTTGTTCCCGACAAATTCCAAGTACCTAAACCCCTTTAGGCAATGTTGTACATCAAGTGTGCTCCTCGGCAGCTTCTCTTTGGTTGCCATCGCCAACGCGATGAAACCTCGAATAGAGGCTTTTAAATCTCTTCTCAACTCCTAAAAACACACAAAAATACGTGCCTTAAAACCTGTTATCAAAAAACAAAGCACGATATAAAATCGAGCCTACGCGTCATACCTCTGCTTATCTTCCGCCACTAAACCAAGCTCATTTTTGGCTATTAATAAACAGCACTTTCTGCAAACTCAAAACTATTTATGCCTACCCACAATTTAGCGCTGTTTGCTTGTGCCACCTGGTAGGCCCAGTCGCTCACTGAGCGTGATTTTTCGGCATCACAATTAAAATAATCGCTCAACTCACGAGTTATATGCTGGTTATTTATAACGAGGTTTTGTTCTTGCCAGCGCTCGCGGTGCTCTTGTGCAGCTAAAAAGTCGCGTTTGCTGTTATTGCATTTACTATGAGCTGCCACAAAGTTGTGGCCTAAATCGTTGGCGTAACGCGTAAACGGAATAAAGTGGTCAACCTCGGTTTTGCTGTTTAATGCCTTTTGACAATAAAAGCACTGCCCTTTTTGTAGTTCTATTAATACAGGTTTTGCTTTATTGAGTGCATTGCGATCAAAGCCAAATAAAAAGTCATGAAGTTGGCTTTGCGGGCCAATTAGCATTTGGTTGTATTTAATACTTTGAATTTTTTGTAGCCATGCATTTTTGGCTAAGTACACAACTAAGTCGTAAAAGCGTCTAAAGCAACTGGCAATACCTGCATTTAAGGTAATGTATTGCTGGCCTTTAACATGAGGGTATAAAAAACACTCTTCCTTACCATTTAGCTTTTGTAATAACCATAACGGTCCTTCTTTAATGGTTTTTAACGTTGTTTTACGTATGTTTTCCCAATCACTGCACTTTTTTAATTGGCTAACTGAGTTAATGTTTCTTAATTTTGCATCATGCAGTGTGGTGATGATTTTGGCTTGTTTTTTGGAATTAGTGTTTTGTAAAAGCAACAGGTCTCTATTATTACCAATAGCAGCAAAAGGAGATGCTTGGTGCCAATATAAGGTAATAAACTTTTCGACTAATTCGTCAAAAGTTATTTGTAATTGGGCATTCGGATCTATTTGCTGTTTTTCAATGCTGATATCAGCAAGCGCATGTAACAAAGCAAACTTATAAGTGGCACTAAAATCCCCTTCCACCAGCATGCGCTGGATATAAGCGATAAAGTCGAGCTGTTGCTGCATAGCCATCTCTAAACTATGCCTTTAAAAAATTGATGAGAGCTGCTTTTAAGCGCATAACTAAATCCTGTTACTGCGGCTTAAAACTAAAAACCGCTCCATGGTTTTAAATCAATACTTATTCACTAGATGTTAAGCTAGCGTTAAGCTTTCAAACAATCTAGCATAAGTAGTGATGAAAAATATAGACTTTTTCAGTAAGCGGGGTAATAAATCTAATTTTTAGGGAGGAATTTTATAGCTAAAATGCGGTACTTTAAGGATGTACCACATTATTTTTAATAATTGACTATAAGACTAAAAGATTACTTAAATAGTTCTTCTGTGCAAAATAGCATTCAGCCATATCTCTGACGCTCGCTCGGGCCGTTGGTCGGCGCTTTGCCACGACTTAAGGGTAAACAAATTGGTGTTTTTGATAATGCTCTCAAGCGTTTGCTCGTTTAGGTCGGTAAATTCGCGGCCGTTGTGCTCGCGCTCGCCGTCGCCGTATTTAAACGATACATACACAATTCCTTGTGGCTTGAGTGCACGGGCTAGGTTGTTAAATGCTTCGGTTAAGTCATTTTTTGCGACATGAATTAAGCTTGCGCAGCACCAAATACCATCGTATTTATCAACATCATTGAGTGCTTTAAAACTGCTTACAGCCACTTTTTGATTTAGGTATTCTGAGGCGAGTTTGGCAATTTCAGGGCTTATATCAAACGCATCAACATTAAAGCCACGCTCTTTAAAAATGAAGGCGTCGCGCCCTGAGCCACAACCAGCATCTAACAACGTGCCATTTTTAGGGATTAGCGGTAAAAATTCATCGTAAAGTTCTGTTAAGTCTACATCGAGCGTGGCATCTACAAATGCTTGTGCGTTCTGGTTGTAGTAATCGATTGTTTTAGTTGCCATTTTATATCCTTTATTGTGGCAGCGGTGTTTGCGTTAAAAATATCATTAAAAGGTGAGGATCATAAATAAATTTAGCAGATGTAGTGAGTATATAAATAAGTATTTATATGTAGAATGCCCTTTAAATACTATAAAATTATAAATGTAACCTTCTACTCACTTTTTAACTACCACCTCAATTTATAATATTAAAACACCTTTAAAGATTATTAATTAAAACAACAATTTTTTATTGCTCTGGTAACAATTTTCTCATACCTTATGTCGCCCATTTCGCAACTTACTACTATAATATTAAGCGAAATCAACATTTTCATACTAAATATTAGGGATACACAATGAAAAAACTTCCTATTGCATTAGCTCTATGTGCTGCTTTTGTGTCTGCAAACACGCTAGCAGAGGTTCGCATAAACGGCTTTGCTTCAATAGTTGGTGGTAAAACTCTTGATGACGACAACGCGACACTGTACGGCTACGATGATGACATTTCGTTCAAAAACGAGAGTATGTTCGCATTACAGCTGTCTGCTGATTTACAAGAAAAACTAAGTGCAACAGCGCAAATTGTTGCTCGTGGCAGTGATGATTTTGATGCTGAGTTTGAATGGGCTTATCTAACCTATGAGTTTACAGATGAGCTACAAGTTAGTGCAGGTAAAATGCGCGTGCCTTTTTATCGCTACTCTGACTTTTTAGATGTGGGCTACACGTATCGTTGGGTTCGTCCACCACAATCGGTATATAACTTACCATTTTCGACTTATGAAGGTTTAAGCCTTCTTCATAATACGCAGCTAGGCGACTGGGATTCTACGGTACAGGTTATCTATGGAAGCTTTGACGACAAAATTGCTGTGGTTTCTGTAAACGGTGATACCGAACTAAATGATATTGCAGGTATTAACTGGACGCTATCTTACGACTGGTTTAGTGCCCGCGCTGCTTATTTTGTAGCAGAAACGTCAATCGCGATTGAAAACGATACCGATGCTGGTATTGCACTTAATGGCTTAGAGCAAACATTGCGTAATGCAGGGTTTGTTGATCAAGCTGATGATATTGCTGTTAACGAAGATGATGGCTCTTTCTTAGCGCTTGGTTTTTCAATTGATTACAACGACATTTTATTTGATGCCGAATACACTGAGTTTGAAGTTGATAACAGTGCGCTTGCTAAGCAAACACAGTATTACACGTCAGTGGGCTACCGTATGGATGAGTGGACTGTTCACTTAACTTACGAAAATAACGATGATAAGCACGATAGTAGTCGTTACAACGCTCTTCCTGCTGTACCCGCTTTAAACGCCGGTATTAATCAAGTATTGGAAAGCGGTAAAGCTAAAAGTAATGTTTACACTATTGGTACTCGTTATGACTTCCACCCTTCAGCAGCTTTAAAAGTGGACTTTAGCCGCTTTAAAGATGACATCACTGATACAGACACTGATGTAGTTGCTGTTGCTGTAGACTTAGTTTTTTAATTGGAGCGCATAATGAAAAAATTACTTTTAGCTACAGCGGTAGCGCTTTTATCAAGCACCGCTTTTGCTGATGTTGCTGTGATTGTTAACCCTGCGAATGGCAATGCAATTGATGAAGGCACAATTAAAAAAATCTACCTAGGTAAAGCAAAGTCATTTGATGATGGCACTAAAGTAAACCCTGTAAACCAAGACGGTAACAGTGTTAGCGATGAATTTAACGACAAAGTAGTCGGTAAATCGAGCAGTCAGCTTAATGCTTATTGGTCAAAGTTAGTATTTACAGGTAAAGGCACACCGCCAGAAAAGCTTGCTAATGACCAAGCTGTTATCGATTTTGTATCAGCAAACGGTGATGCTATTGGTTATATTGATGCATCAAAAGTAACTGATAAAGTGAAGGTTGTTGCAACGTTCTAATTGCGTTTCAATAAAAAGAGCCACCTTCTAAAAGGTGGCTCTTTATGAGTCTACTAAAGCTGGCGTTGCCTGCTTTTTATATGTAATTTTATTCGACCTTAAATTTAGCCGTAGCATCTAGTAGTGAGTCAGAAAGGTAATGCAGGTTCTTCGCAACATCTCTTACCTCAGACAATGAATTCATTGTCTCTTCAAATGACATATGCATATTAGAAACATTATCAACCACCATACTCGCGACCGATGTTTGCTCTTCAGTAGCCGCTGCAATTTGTGAGTTCATACCATTTATTTCTAGAATTTGCTCTGCAATTTTTTCAATTGAGAGGCCTGTATTTTCAGCTGCTTGTGCGTTGTTTGTAGCCATATCTCTGGCTGATGTCATGGCATTAACAGACTCGTTTGCTGCCGTTGTTAATGTTGTAAGCAGCTCTCTAATTTCGTTGGTAGATTGCGATGTTCTTGATGCTAGTTCTCTTACTTCATCTGCAACAACGGCAAAACCTCGTCCTTGCTCACCCGCTCTTGCAGCTTCAATCGCTGCGTTAAGTGCCAATAGGTTAGTTTGCTCAGCTATCGAGGTAATAACGTTTAAAATCTGTGTCACATTTTTTGTGTCATCAGCGAGTCGGTTAATGGTCGTTGCAGCTTGATTAATTTCATTGCTCAAAGTGCGTGACTCTTGCACTGAACGCTGTATTTGAGTGCGGCTTTGCTCTACCTCTTGCTCAGCAGTTTGTGCTGCATGTGACGCACTGGCCGCCGATTGTGAAATGTCAGCAACGCTTTGACGCATCTCTTCCATTGAGTGTTTTACCACTTCTGCATCTGTTGTTTGCTTGGTTGTTGCTTTTTCTGCACGCTCCATGCCTTGCACTAAGCGTGTTGAGTTTTCCATTAACGGCTCACATACAGACATCACATCCATCACCGCCGCCTTTAAAAGCTTAATAAAGGCATTAAAGTTAATAGACACTTGGCCAATTTCATCTTTTGCATGAACAGCAAGTTGTGTGCTTAACGAGCCTTTACCATCGGCAAGTAACCCTAAATTATTTGCCGCTGCACTGGCAGACGAGCCAATTCCACGGGCAATCCAAATAGAGGTAATTACTAATAAAAAGAGTGAAATAACTGACACCACAAGCATTAACTGTAACGCATTATCTGAGCGTGCTTTAGTCGCCTGAACAAGTTCAAAGAAACGGTCATCTGCGCGTGTTTGAGCACGCTTAAAACCTTCAAGTACAGCCTCATAGAGTTGTGTTTTTTGCTGAGCTTGCTGCTGAATTTTACTAAAATCAGCGGTACCTGAGATCATTGAGCTTGCGATCGTGGAAGAAATATTAGCGTACTGTTTTAGCTTTTCTTTTGTATCATCATGAACATACGTATCGTTAATGGCAATAATATTTTTTAAATTTTCATTAATTGTTTTATAGGTTTGTGCTGCACTTTCAACTAAGTCTGGCTCACCAAATGTCACTGCTTGTGTGTAGAGTTCGTCTAATTTTTCAAGTAAACCAACATTTGATGACGTTAACTTTACTACTTCGTATGAAGACTTTTCTAACTCATCAAGTGAGGCTCTGTTGTCATTCATTGCGATGTAGTTTACTAACACAATAATGACAAATGCTGCCACTGCTATACATGTAATCGCGTGTATTTTTTTAGTAATACTTAAGTTTTTAAAAGAAATACCTGCCGCCATTGAATTCACCTTTGCTGTCTTGTTATACGTATTATCGCCCGATTTATAAAAACTGTTAACTATATTTATATATTTTCAGGGTTTTTTGTTAGCAACTAGGAAACAGTTTTAATCAAAAATACGTTTAACTTGAATGTAAACTCAGTATAGCAGTAACTTTTAGCTCGCAGCTTTTTGATTACAAAATCAATCCTTTTTTATCAAATTGACTTTATGTTTTAAAATAAGGGAGGAGTGCTTTATTAGTGAGCAAAATGAAAAAGGCCCTTTCGGGCCCCAACGTGGAGAGGGTTATTCATCGCCCTGGTTTGTAGCGATAATTTTCAGACTATTTCCAGCAATAAATAAAGATGCTGCAAACAAACCGATATCTTTCAGTAGAAACTCACCAACAAAACTTAGCACAGGGAAACCTGCTTCCGTTGTAATGCCGGATAGAAATACCATCATGCTAATTGTTACAACAAATAACGCCATTGATAACAGGCCACCAACCACTGATAAAGCAGGATTGACGAAGCGTCCAAAAAATAGCAAACCAATGATGATTTCAAGCGTTCCTAAAAAATTTACCAGACCTTGTTTCGAGAAAATGACATACATCCAAGAAACGAGAGGGTTGTTGGCGATCATGCCGTACATGCCTTCAGCCTGTCCTTGCGTAAATTTAATTCCACCAAACCAAATATAAATAATACCTAAGGTAATATATAAAAGTGGTAAACCAGCATTCTCTAGTTTGCTTGCAATTCGTTGTGCTGTTTGTTGCTGCGTTGTAGTTAAGTTCATGAGTTTCTCCTGTGGCTATAGCCGTTTTTGTTTAAAGGCTTTTAGCCTCACTTTGGGTAATTAGGTTAATTCAACTTGTGGAAAGTCAATTTCAATATCAAATGCTTCGTTAAAGTAGTTTGTGAAGCTATTTAGGGCGATATGACCAATCACTTCAACAAGCTGTTCATCGCTAAAGCCAGCACTTTTTACACGCTGTAATTGCTCTTGCGACACACTACCGCGTGATTCAATCACTTGCTTTGCAAAGCTCAGTAACACATTTGTTTGATCGTCTGCTGAAGTTGCTTTTAAATTAGCTTTAATTTCATCGGCTGACAGGCCTAGCTTGTCGCTAATATATGAATGAGCAGAAGCACAGTAGCGACAACCATTAGTACCTGCGATTGCTAACGCTAACTGCTCTGAGTGCAATTGTGTTAAAGAGCCTTTATCTAAAGCCGCTTTAAAATTTAAAAAACCTTGTAACGCTGCGGGTGAATTAGCGAGCGCACCAAATAAATTAAGCTCTGCACCCATTGCCTGCTTAAGATCACTTAGCTGAGTTTGCGCTTGGCCGCTCGTGGTGTTTACTGTCAATGTTGTAATGCGTTGCATAGTAATGCTCCTCGTACAATTTAATTACCTACTAGTAGGTAGGTTTGTTGGGTAAATTTTTTAGAAACAGAATTTATGATCTAAATGATCATAAACTCAGTGTTTCTAAACATGCATCACAAGTTTGTATGAATAAACCTTGATGATGCTCACTTCTGTTTAACATTAGTGCGCCTTTAATCGCGCAACATATTATTACAGCTTGCTGATAAGCTGACGTTTTAAAACTAAACTCATTGCTTTCAAGACCAGCTTGTAAAATAGAGCTAAGTATCTGTAATTCAAGATCAGCCATTTTCGTCACTTGCTTTTGCAATGGTTCTGCCATTAAACGTAAATCTGTTTGCATGGCATATATTCCGCACATTTGCTTTTCGCTGGCACAGCTTTGAAAAACATCAAAATAACCTTTTAAACGCTCTTTAGCTGAAGGCAATGTTTTTAAATGTGACTCAAGTTGCTGAAGCTGCTCACATTTAAGTTGGCAGAATGCAATACCTAAATCAGCTTTTGTTGCAAAATGGTGGTGGATACTCGCTTTACGAATATCGAGCTCTTTTGCAAGATCAGCATAACTAAAACCATGAAAGCCATTACTCTGAATGAGCTTATCTGCAAGTTGCAGAATATTTGTATATGTCGTGTTCATGGCAGCCATCTTACCTACCAGTTGGTAGGTAAGCAAGTTATTTTTTAAACATTTGATCAAAAAGATCCTCAAACTAAATATAGTCTATTAAAAATCATATGGTTAATAGTTTTAAGAATATTGAATAGGTAAACATATTTTTTATAAAGATAGGTAGCAACGGCTTTATGCCGCAAAATGGCAAATTACAACGCGATATAAAATCGCGACTACGGGCTGTTATGGCAAACATGTTTCACGTCTTCAGGTAGCAGCGGCTTCATGCCGCGACATGGCAAATTGCAACGCGATGTAAAATACGCTTAAGATTGTACTGTTTCCAACTTTGTCTTCTTTTTAATGGCGTTCTGAAAGGCTGATCTGTATAATCCGCGGCCTATTATTTACCCTATTGCTTGTTTATTTTCGCAGTTGCTGCGCCCATAACCTGTCAGTCTTTTTCTAGGAATAATTCGTTGATTTCAACCGCTAATATCACCATGCAGTTTGGCGCAGAGCCTTTATTTGAAAATATATCAGCCAAGTTTGGTAACGGTAATCGCTATGGTTTAATTGGCGCTAATGGCTGCGGCAAATCAACCTTTATGAAAATCTTAAGTGGTGCGCTTGTACCTACCGCTGGCAATGTGTCGATTGCGCCTGGTTTAAAGCTAGGTACGCTAAGCCAAGATCAGTTTGCGTTTGAGCAATACACTGTGGTTGATGCGGTGATCATGGGTGATGCAGAGCTTTGGAAAGTTAAACAAGAGCGCGACCGTATCTATTCTTTGCCAGAAATGAGTGAAGAAGACGGCATGAAAGTCGCTGAGCTTGAAAGCGTTTTTGCTGAAATGGATGGCTACACAGCAGAAAGCCGCGCAGAAGAAATTTTGCTTCAAGCCGGTATTGAGCAAGCGTTTCATTACGGCTTAATGGCAAACGTTGCGCCGGGCTGGAAACTTCGTGTGCTGTTAGCACAAGCGCTATTTGCAAACCCTGATATTTTGCTGCTTGATGAGCCAACCAATAACCTTGATATTCACACCATTACATGGCTAGCTAATGAGCTTAACCAGCGTAAGTGTACGATGATTATCATCTCGCACGACCGTCACTTCTTAAACTCGGTATGTACACACATGGCCGATATCGATTACGGTGAGCTAAGAATTTACCCTGGTAACTACGAAAAGTGGATCGAAGCTTCAAGCTTGCAACGCGAACAGCTACTTGCTGAAAACGCAAAGAAGAGCGCTGAAATTGACGAGCTACAAGAGTTCGTAAACCGCTTTGGTGCTAACGCATCAAAAGCAAAACTAGCGAGTTCTCGTGCTAAGCGCATGGATAAAATTAAGCTTGATGAGGTAAAAGCGTCAAGCCGCATTAGCCCATCACTTCGTTTTGACGAAGGCAAAAAGATGTATCGCCAAGCATTAGAGCTTACTAAGTTAGGTCATGGCTTTGATGGCGAAACCCTGTTCAGCGGCGGTGAGCTACTACTTGAAGCCGGTGCTAAGCTTGCGGTTATTGGTGAAAACGGTGTTGGTAAAACCACCCTATTACGTTGCCTAGTGAATGAATTACAAAGCAACGAAGGTGTGGTTAAGTGGTCTGAAAATGCAAGCATCGGTTATTGTCCTCAAGATAGTAGTAAAGAATTTGATAACGATCTCACGCTGTTTGATTGGATGTCACAATGGCGCACCGCCAAGCACAATGATTTAATGGTTCGCGCTATGCTGGGTCGATTATTATTTACCGCCGACGATGCCAATAAAAAAGCGCGTAATTGCTCGGGTGGTGAAAAGAACCGCTTGTTGTTTGGTAAGTTGATGATGCAAGACATCAATGTATTGATTATGGACGAACCGACTAATCACATGGATATGGAAGCCATTGAAGCACTTAATAATGCATTAAAAGATTACCAAGGTACGTTGATCTTTGTCAGTCATGACCGTGAATTTGTCTCATCATTGGCAACACGTATCATCGATATTAAGGATAAACAGGTCATCGATTTTCAAGGTACATTTGACGAGTATATGGATCATCTGGCCCAGCAAGCCTAGTGCACTTGAGCACCATAAAAAAAGGCTACAGAGTTCTGTAGCCTTTTGGGTGTAACATCATATCAAATTAAATATCAAAGCGGTCGGCGTTCATCACTTTAACCCACGCATCGACAAAGTCTTGTACAAAACGCTCTTTGTTGTCGTCTTGTGCGTAAAACTCTGCGTATGAACGCAAGATTGAGTTTGAACCAAACACTAAATCAACACGTGTCGCTGTCCACTTGGTAACCCCAGTGCTGCGCTCAACAATATCGTAGAAACCTTTGCTTATTGGCTTCCACGTGTAAGCCATATCGGTTAGATTGACGAAAAAGTCGGTGCTTAATGTACCCACGTTATCAGTAAACACACCGTGTAACGTACCATCATAGTTAGTACCCAACACACGCATACCACCAACGAGTGCTGTCATCTCTGGCGCTGTTAAGCCCATTAATTGTGTACGTTCTAGCATCAGCTCTTCAGCAGAAACTGCGTAGTCTTTTTTCTGCCAGTTACGGAAACCGTCATGAATTGGTTCAAGCACGTCGAACGAATCAGCATCTGTCATATCATCCGTTGCATCACCACGACCAGGCGCAAATGGCACGGTTATATCAACGCCTGCTGCTTTTGCTGCTTGTTCAACCGCAGCTGTACCACCAAGTACAATTAAGTCTGCAATGCTTACTGGTTTGCTTAAACCCGCTTGCACAGATTCAAGCGCACTGAGTACTTTTGCTAAACGTTTTGGTTCGTTACCTTGCCAATCTTTTTGTGGCGCAAGACGAATGCGTGCACCATTTGCACCACCACGGTGATCTGAGCCACGGTAAGTACGTGCGCTATCCCATGCAGTTGTAATAAGGTCTGCTTGGCTTACACCACAGTTAAGTAGCTTGGTTTTAAGCTCGCTAATTTCGCTGTCTGATAATGTGTAATCAACCGCAGGGATCGGATCTTGCCAAATTAGATCTTCGCTTGGTACATCTGCACCTAAGTAACGCGATTTTGGACCTAAGTCACGGTGTGTGAGTTTAAACCATGCACGTGCAAACACATCACTAAAGTATTCAAAGTCATCGTTAAAACGCTCGATAATCTTACGGTAGGTTGGGTCCATTTTCATCGCCATATCGGCGTCGGTCATAATTGGGTTTAGACGAATTGATGGATCTTCCACATCAACTGGCTTGTCTTCTTCTTTGATATCGATTGGTTCCCATTGCCATGCACCTGCAGGGCTCTTCTTAAGTTCCCACTCGTAGTTAAGCAGCAAGTAGCAATAACCGTTATCCCATTTCGTTGGGTGAGTTGTCCACGCACCTTCGATACCCGACGTCATCGTATCACGACCAATACCGCGTGAATTATGGTTGTTCCAACCAAGGCCCTGCTCAAACACATCTGCCGCTTCCGGCTCAGGGCCAACGTTTGCTTCGCTGCCGTTACCATGCGTTTTACCTACGGTATGACCACCGACTGTTAATGCCGCAGTTTCTTCGTCATCCATTGCCATACGGGCAAATGTTTCGCGAACTTGTTCCGCCGTTTTAAGCGGATCAGGGTTACCATTCACCCCTTCAGGGTTTACATAAATTAAACCCATTTGTACCGCAGCAAGCGGATTTTCCATCGTGTCGGGTTTTTCTACATTGGTGTAGCGTTCATCACTTGGTGCTAGCCATTCTTTTTCAGCGCCCCAGTAAACATCTTTTTCTGGGTGCCAAATATCTTCACGGCCGCCAGCAAAACCAAAGGTTTTTAAGCCCATTGATTCGTAAGCCATATTACCAGCTAAAATCATTAAATCGGCCCAAGATAGCTTGTTACCGTATTTCTTTTTAATAGGCCAAAGTAAACGACGTGCTTTGTCTAGGTTAGCGTTATCAGGCCATGAATTTAAAGGCGCAAAACGTTGGTTACCTGTACCACCGCCGCCACGGCCATCTTCTAAACGGTATGAACCCGCTGAATGCCATGCCATACGGATCATTAAACCACCGTAATGACCCCAGTCAGCAGGCCACCACTGCTGGCTTTCAGTCATCAAGTTTTTTAAGTCAGTTTTTACAGCTTCAAGATCGAGCGATTTAAATGCTTCAGCGTAGTTGAAGTCTTTACCGTAAGGGCTAGTTTTGCTGTCGTGTTGATGAAGAATGTCGAAATTAAGAGAATTTGGCCACCAATCTGTATTTGATTGTGCGGTGACAGTGTTACTACCATGCATAACTGGGCAGCCGCCCGTTTTTCCATTACTCATTGTATGCTCCTCAAAAGCTAAAGATATGACAGATATTTATGTATTAATACTGATACGTCTTTGTCATAAAAAAGGATTTCCTGTTAATAATGAATCACTAATCACTTAGAATTTCCCGTTGCTTTAAACTATAGGGGCAGTGCAAAAATAAAGCTAGGCCTGTCTTTATTTTTAAATCGATTGTATTAATTGAAAAATCTGATTTGAGTTATTGGCAAAAGTCATACATTTTATAAGGGTATTCATTGACGGTGAGAAAATCATGAAAGCCATAAACCCGCAGGTTGCAAGACAACTAAGTATTAACTTTTTTATCGCTAATTTACCTTTATTAATGTTAACAGGAATGCTTGTTGCCTCAATTGTTGGGCTGGTGTTTCGAAGCCCAATTTTATTTTGGCTCACACTGATAATGACGCCTCTGGCTATAAATCACTTATATTCAAGAAGAAAAATTAAGCAATTTTGCAAGACAAACTCATGCGATAATTTATCTTGTCTTGGCAAAGCTGTTGATTAAAAATTAATTTTATTACCCAGTCACCAGATTATTTAACCTGCATTTAGCTTAAATTTTGTTTATTAAGCTATATTAATAGGCAGTTTTAAGGTGACTGAGACACCTTGATTAGGCTGACTAGCGACGTTAATTTCGCCTTGCAAGGCTTGGGTTGCAAGGTTATACACTATCGACATTCCCAAACCGCTTCCACCTGTGCCACGCTTAGTGGTAAAAAATGGTTCAAATACTTTATGCATCACCTCATCAGTCATTCCACAGCCATTATCTTTATAGCAAAGTGTGTATATTCCCTTTTCATCATCTAGGTGAACGCTAATATCAATCACATTGTGTTCTTTCCCAATAAAACCGTGTACACAACTATTATTCACTAAATTTAAAATGATTTGACTGAGTGCTCCTGGAACAGTTATTAGTGTAAGGTCATCTGCACAGTCAATATTAACAGTAACATTATGGCTGCGTGTTAGAGGCACTAAACTGTGAACGATATTCTCGAGGTAGGCTTTAATTTGAGTTTCTAATAAATTTAACGAAGATTGATCAACCGCAGTTTGCTTGAAATCGCTGATCAGTTTTGCGGCACGCTCTAAGTTAGTAAATGAAATTTTTATGCATTCATTTAAATGATTCATTCCTTCTAGCAACGCGTGCTTGGTTAACGTATTGGCACTTATGAGTTTATCAAGCTCAGTAAGTTTATCTTTTGCTGAACTATTTGCTGTAACAGCAATACCAATCGGTGTATTTACCTCATGAGCAATACCTGCAACTAAGTTACCCAAAGAAGCCATTTTTTCAGACTCAATAAGCTTTTCTTGCATTTCTGTAAGCTCATTTAGCGTTTTTTCAAGAGTGCGGGTTCGCTCTGCCACACGGTGCTCTAAATGTTGGTTAGCCCTTTCTAACTCTGCATTTATTCGCTCATTCTCCTGTGCCGACAGCGCACGCCCATACAGATCTGCTAATGCGCCAATAAATGAACATTCATCTTCAGTCCACTCTCGTTCTCCCCCTATATGTTCACAGCAAAATATCCCTATCATTTTTCCTTTGTAGCGTATTGGCGCATCAAGCATGGCACCTATGTTTAAAGGGGTGAGGTAACTTTCACTAAATTCGTAAGTCGCAGGGTCGGTGTGAGCATTAACAGCGGTAATAGTCCGTTGCGTATCAAGGGCTTTAAAGTAATCAGGGTAGGCGTCTCTTGGAAGCACTAGCATTTGAATTTCTTTGCCATTTTCTCTATCAAGTAAAAGGCGACATTCGATAGCCGTATTTTCTTCATTCAGTAACCAAATACCCGCTCTGCCTATTTCTAGACCGTCTAACACTGCATTTAAAATTAAACGTTCAGCTAATTCAACGTTACCACTATCAAGATCTGAAGATATTGATACTCCATAGAGTAGTTGGACTAGTTGTTGGCGCATCACTCTCACCTTTTAGTTGTAAGACCCTTTAAGTCTAGACGAACAAAACTGATCTAGCATATTGAAAATAAATTTTTAGAAACTCTTTTAGTATTAAGTAGTTGTTCAGATACAAATAGCTATATTACACCTAACTCCTGTTGATACCCCTTACAACTTTATGTTGTTTATGCAGTTTAACCAGCTCACCCTACGAGCTGGTTTTTTTTGCCTAGTCCACAGTGCTCACGCATGTTACAGTTAGCCTAGAATTCACTATAAATGAATAAGCTATGCGTTATATCTTACTATTAATTACCCTATTAATGAGCCTTTCAACCCTTGCTAGTGCTCAAAACGAAACAGAAAACCGCCCTGCGCTGACAGAAGCCGAGCAACAGCAAGCTCTCGATAAGCTACAAGAGCCTATGTATAAACCGCTCTTAGAGCGCTATATTCTTGATGAGCTTAAAGCTGTGCGCCAAGATCAACAAAAGTTACGCGAAGATGTAACAAAACAAGTCGCTCACACTCAATTAGATACTGCTGATCGTGCTTTAACTTATACAACGGACACGATAAATAATGTCTTCTTCATTATCACGATTACTGCATCGATCTTGGTTTTAGTAGGCTGGAATTCATTACGCGATGTGAAAAATAAAGTAGAAGACATCGTAAATACACGCGTGAGTGCGATCACTAAAGAATATGAAGAACGTCTTAAAGTATTAGAAGAGAAGCTACGTGAACGTTCTGAAGAGATTCTGCTCAATCAGCAAAAGATCTCAATCACAAACGAAGTGCACTCTTTATGGATGCGAGCTAATTTAGAAAGTGATGTTGCGAATAAGATTGAAATATTCGATGAAATTTTAAAACGTAAACCAGAAGATGTTGAAGCTATTGCCTACAAAGCAGATGCGCTACTTGAGATAAACGAAACAGGCGAAGCAATCGAGTTATGTAATCAAGCACTTGAAATAGATAGTGACTATGGTTATGCGTATTGGCAACGAGCCTGTGCGTATGCTTTATTACACAAACATGCAGATGCGATTGCTGATATTCGTATGTCTTTGGAATATTCACCAAATCTTCGCAATGAATTATTACATGAAAGTGCCTTTGCAAGCTTACATGATAATGAAAGCTTCAATTCGTTGGTAAACGAAACGGCTTAGCCAAGACGCGCGAAGGATACGTTGGGTCGAGCGGAGCGAGACCCAACGTAAAGGAGCTTTAAGCCGTAGGTGCTAGAACGCGATATGAAATCGCTGCTACCACGAATCTAATAATTTTCCCCTTATAACTCGCTAACTTTGTCTCCCTCTCTTGTAAAAAAAACAAATACCGCTAAACTAATCATTAAACACCTAATGACTTATAAAGTAATCAATATGCGTTCTGAGCAGGCTGTAAAAATGGCACAAAAACTGGGAGATTTGATTCGCCAGCACCGAACTCTTCATTATACGCAAAGTACATTTGCGAAAATGATTGGGGTATCACGTTCGACTGTACAAAAGTTAGAACAAGGTGATGTCGTGAAAAGTGATATTCTTTTTGAAGCACTGGTTGTACTTAACTTACAAGGAGCGCTTCTTGACGAAATAAATGAATTAGCAGCCGACGTAGGTGGATACAATGCTCGCCAACGTAAACGAAATTCACCACAGGAAATTAATGATGACTTCTGAGTGCTATGTATTTATAGATGGTTTAGAAGAAAAACCCATTATCTGTGGTTACTTTAAATTAGATAATCAATCGGGTCGCGGTGAGTTCAACTATGGTAAGAGTTATTTAGCCCGAAGCGATGCCTTTGCTCTAGACCCAATACATCTTCCATTAAAGTCAGGGATTTTTAGTTACACCGCTAATAAAGGAGTGTTTGGCGTATTGAGTGATGCAGGAGCTAACTCATGGGGCCGCAAGTTAATTCTTTCGCTTCATAATACAAAACCTAAAAACGAGCTAGAGTTTTTACTAGCAGGCTCTGGGTATGGTGTAGGAGCTCTTGTTTTTAGTCTCTCTCGAAGTGCCTCAAAACATAAAACTAACAAAAACACCTTGTCTGATTTAGCCTTACTAAACCAAGCTAAAGATGACTTGCTGGCGAATAAAACAATTTCAGAAGAAGCTAAGAAAGCATTTGAGTTTGGCCAAAGCATGGGGGGAGCTAGACCAAAGACCTCTATACAAATTGACAACAAACTCTACTTAGCAAAATTCAATCGCCAAGATGATTTATTCAATTTAGTCAGAGCCGAGCATGCTGCAATGAAAATGGCAGAACAGCTTGGCATTAATACTGCTCCTACCTTCATTCATGAAACACATACCGGTGATGTGCTACTTGTTGAGCGATTTGATGTATGCAATGGTTTACCAACACACCACTTTTTAAGTGCAAATAGCTTACTTCAAAAACCCAAAATTGCTATGAGTGACCTTTCAAGTAACTACTCATATGGTCAATTAGCTGAATTCATTAGGCATCAAACAATACAAAATGCAGGCGATGCTGAAGAGCTGTTTAAGCGAATGGTGTTCAATGCGTATATTGGTAATACAGATGATCACACTCGCAATCATGCATTCCTATATTCATTTTCACAAAAAAATTGGCGATTAAGTCCAGCCTATGACATCACTCCAATCAACAACTCAAAACAACATGGTCTTGGCTTTGGCGATGATGGGCGTTATGCAAGTAAAAGCAATTTTTTATCTCAGGCAAAACGGTTTGGATTAGCAACTTCAGCAGCAAAAAATATCATTAAAGAGATAGAAGAATATTGCAAAGATTGGCCGATTCACTTTAAACACTTTGCAGACGTTAGTGATGAAGATATCACTCGTTTAAAAGGTGTAATTCCCGAAATAAATGAAGGTTGATAGCAAAAAAGCATGAAACAAGTTTCACGCCTACATGTAGCCGCAGGTTTATCCCGCGTCATTAGGTGCTAGGATTTAGGTGCTGGCGCTTGGTTCTAGGTGCTAGAACGCGATGTGAAATCGCTGCTACCACGAATCGAGTAACTTTCATCTACCCAAAAAAAAGAGCAGCTGAGCTGCTCTTTTTTCTAACGGAAGAATAACACTTTGGTTATTTTACCGTTTTCGATTTGGTAACTTGTTACAAATTCAGCCCGCTTATCAACCACATTCGGGTCTTCTGAACAGGTTTCTGATAACTCATGATCAATCACTATATTGCCATGCACAATACGTTTAATTGGCGATGATTTAATACACTTTAATTTTTTAAACATGATGCCGTAGCGAGCTATAAGCTTCTCTTTTCCTGTGAACATAAGCTCATTAGGAAACGTATAAAACTCAACATTTTCGTCATACATTTTAATAAAAGCATCAATATTACGGGCGTTATAAGCGGCAATAACTTGTTCTATAACCGCTGTTGCCTCTCGTGACTGACGCGCCTTTTCTTGCTGTTTCTCAGTAAGTGCTTTTTTAGCTTTAGCAACAGCTTGTTCAGCCTCATTTACAGCCTCTTGTTTTTCCTCTGCGGTCTTAGGCTGTTCTGCAGGTGCAGGGTTTTGTGAACCTAATACCTTACTGTCATCAACCTCAGCCACCGGTTTTTTAGCTTGGGCTGAGCTCGGTACTTGCTGAGTCGCTGACTTCTGTTCAATAAATTCAAGGCTATCGACGTCTTTCTTTTCAGGTTCGTTTACTGAAGCTGGCTGAGCTTGCTTTTGTTCAGTGCTTAACTCTGAGGCAGCCAATTGCCATGAAATAAATAGACTTATTGCAAAAAGTAACGGTTTCATAGTTTTCCTAAACAGACCATGCTCATTTGAGGCGCTAAAGTAGCAAATTCTAGCTATTAGGCATAGCTTTTTACCAATATTGCTCAACAGTTATATGACCAGGATCACGACGCCTATTGCGGCTAAAGCCAAGCTCTAGCAAAATAGCTGTTGTATCTTTCACCATTTCTGGATTACCACAAATCATAAATTGTGTAGTATCAGGCACAGCAGGATGACCTGTAACATCAAACAAACGGTGGTCTTTAATTACATCTGTGATCCGACCATTAAACCCCATTGTGACTGACTCTCGGCTGACTACAGGAGAATAATGCAAGTTTGGCTGCTGCTGTAGTAGTGCTTTAATGCGATCTTGGTAGCTCAAATCTTCATTAAGGCGCACCCCATGCACAAGATGAACATGCTCAAACTTTTGCCATACTTCGCCTTGCTCTAATATTGAAATAAAAGGCCCTAGTGCCGTACCTGTACTCAGCATATAAAGCTGCTCACTGCTTGGCACTTCATCAAGGGTAAAAAAACCTGTGGCGCGGCGCTCAATAGTCACAGAGTCACCTGGCTTTAATTGTGCCAGCTGCTGAGAAAGTTGACCGTCTTTAACGTTGATAAGATAAAACTCAAGATCTGGGTTATTTGGCGCATTCACATAAGAATAGGCACGTGCTACCCGTTTATCACCGACTTGCATTGCAAGCTTTGTAAACTGCCCTGCCGTGAATGGTTCGACATCGGCATTAACGATTAAGCTAAATAGTGAGTCGGTCCACCATTTAACGTCTTTTACCTTAGCTTCAACCCAATTAGACATACACATCCTCAGTTGTTGTTCCTCTATTAAAAGTGGCAACAGTTGGTTGAATTTTCAAGTTTTAAGGGACAGTTGCGAGATGCGAAGAGGATTTTACGCGAGGTAAATAAGTTAGCTATAAAAAAAGCCGCATAAATGCGGCTTTGAGGTTAGTCTCACTTCACTTTGGGCGTGTCTCCAAATTTCAGTGAATACGTTACCAAGGAACTTGTTTAAATTGATTCTAAAGCAATTTTAACCATTTCGTTAAAGGTGCTTTGACGCTCTTCACTTGGTGTCGCTTCACCAGTGATTACGTGGTCACTTACAGTAAATAGTGCCATCGCTTTTGCGCCGTATTCAGCGGCTACGCCGTACATGCCAGCTGTTTCCATATCAACAGCAAGTACGCCTAGCTTGTCTAATTCTTGATAGAATGTGTTATCTGCTTGGTAGAATGTATCTGTTGTAAATACATTACCTACTTTCGCTTCAATGCCTAATTCTTTTGCTGCGTTTACGCCGTTTAGTAGTAAACCAAAATCAGCAATTGCGGCAAAGTCGTAACCACGTACACGCGCACGGTTTACGTTTGAATCTGTGCTTGCACCTTGTGCAAAGATAACGTCACGGATTTTGATATCGCTACCAATACCGCCACAGGTACCAATACGAATTAGATTTTTAACGCCGTAACTAACGATCAATTCACGGGCATAAATTGACATTGATGGAATACCCATCCCAGAGCCCATAATACTAACTGGTTTACCTTTGTAGGTACCGGTAAAACCATACATATTACGAACGCCTGTCACTTGTTTTGCGTCATCTAAAAAGTTTTCAGCAATGTATTGAGCGCGAAGCGGATCACCCGGCATTAATACCGTTTCTGCAAATTCGCCTACATTGGCGCTGATATGAGGAGTACTCATTATTGGTTTCCTTTTTTGTTCGCTAATAGCTTGTCGTTAAAACTATCACCGTATTCAAGTGCAGGAAGATTAAACCACTGGGCAAGGGTTTGACCTATGTCTGCAAAACTAGCTCGTTCTCCAAGCGGGGTGCTTGTCATTCCCGGTTGGTATGCAAGTACTGGCACGTATTCACGTGTATGGTCAGTGCCTGCTGCTGTTGGATCACATCCGTGATCGGCCGTGATAATTAACACATCATCACTATTTAGCTGATTTAAGATGGTCGGTAGGTAATCATCAAACTCTTTTAATGCTTTAGCATAGCCAACTGCATTACGGCGATGACCGTACTTTTCATCAAAATCAACTAAGTTTGTAAAAATCAAACTATGCTCAGGTGCGCTTGCAATCACTTCTGAGGTTTTCTCAAGCAAGTTCATTAGCCCTGGCGCTTTGTGTTTTTGGGTGATGCCTTGGTGCGCATAGATATCGGCAATTTTACCAATACTGATCACTTCACCGCCGTCTTGCGATAATTTATCAAGCAAGGTTGGCGACGGTGGCAACACCGAATAGTCACGACGATTACCTGTACGGGCAAAATCGTCACGGCTCGAACCCAAAAATGGCCGCGCAATCACTCTTCCTATGTTCATTTCATCAAGCAGCGCCCGTGCGATTTCGCAAACCTGATAAAGTTTCTCCAGTCCAAATGATTCTTCGTGCGCGGCTATTTGAAACACGCTATCAACTGAGGTGTAGCAAATCGGCATACCGGTTTGCATGTGTTCTTCACCTAGTTGCTCTAAGATGGTTGTTCCTGAGGCATAGCAGTTACCTAAAATGCCAGGAATCTCTGCACGAGCAATTAGCTCGTCAACAAATTCTTGCGGAAAACACGGCTGTGTATTTGGGAAGTAACCCCAATCAAATAACACAGGTACACCGGCCATTTCCCAGTGTCCTGAAGGCGTGTCTTTACCACTTGATAACTCTTTAGCGTAACCCCATGCGCCAATAGGCGCTTGGCGGTCACTGACTAAACACGGTTCTTTACCTGCGGCTTCGCATGCATCGGCCAAACCTAAACGGGTAAGATTAGGTAGCGATAAGTGCTCACCGGTTTCTTCAGCATAGGCTTTGAGTAAATGAGCGAAAGTATTAGCGCCTACGTCACCAAACTTCTCTGCGTCAGGTGCTGCGCCAATTCCTAGGCTATCTGCCATTAAGATGAGTGCTCTTGCCATGGGTACCTCGTTATCAATATGTGAATACTTTATATGCTCTTCGAATTTTTGGTACAGGACATAAGTCCTGTTTCATAAAACAGAAACATTATAAATTTGCACCTCTGAGCGAAGCAAAAGAGATTAATCGTGTCTTTTTTGCTATTGTGATCTACCTAACAATGTTTCCTTCTGTGTGGGCGAGAACTTTAGTGACACGAACAATTATAGCTATTGCTGGCGCATCTGCGTCGGGCAAGTCTCTTTTTAGCAAGACAATTTATAACGAATTAGTCAATGAGCTTGAACCGGGCGCGATCGCAGTGATCGAAGAAGATGCTTATTACAAAGACCAGTCGCATTTGCCGTTTGACCATCGAACGCAAACCAATTACGACCACCCTGATGCTTTCGAGCATGAGCTTTTGCATGAGCACTTACTTCAATTACGCGCTGGAAAATCAGTAGACGTACCAACTTATGACTATGCAATGCATACCCGTAGCGATGAAACGCGCCGAGTTGCACCTGCAAAAGTACTTATCGTTGAGGGTATTTTGCTATTGAGTGATCCGGCACTTCGTAAAGAATTTGATATTAAGGTGTTTATAGATACACCGTTAGATATCTGCCTTATGCGCCGTATGCAACGAGATATGGAGCAGCGTGGCAGAACATTACAGTCCGTTGTTGATCAATATCAAGCGACAGTGCGACCTATGTTTTATCAGTTTATTGAGCCATCAAAGCACAAAGCTGATCTCGTAGTCACACGCGGCGGTATGAATCGCGTTGCCATTGATATAATTAAAAGTAAAATAAAATATTTACTGCAACAATAACAACGGGAAATAGTCAGTATGACAACATTTATGAGCTTAGTAGGCATTGTTGTGCTACTAGGCATTGCTTTTGCGGCTTCGACAAACCGTAAAGCAATTAATTTAAGAACTGTGGGCATCGCCTTTTTACTTCAAGTGTTAATTGGTGGCTTTGTTTTGTTCTTCGAAGTGGGCAAAAACGTACTGGCAAGTATGTCACGAGGCGTTTCATCGGTTATTGGTTATGCCAATGACGGGATTAGCTTCTTATTTGGCTCACTGGCATCGCAAGATACTTTAGGGTTTATTTTTGCGATTCAAGTATTGCCCGTTATCGTGTTCTTCTCCGCACTCGTTGCTGTGTTGTATCACATCGGGGTGATGGATTGGATAATCAAGATTCTAGGTGGTGGCTTACAAAAGCTATTGAAAACCTCGCGCCCTGAATCGCTTTCTGCAACCGCCAATATTTTCGTTGGCCAAACAGAAGCACCATTGATTGTTAAACCATTTATCGCCAGCATGACTAAGTCAGAGCTGTTTGCGGTAATGGTAGGTGGCCTTGCTACCGTAGCAGGCTCTGTTATGGCAGGTTACGTAACAATTGGTGTAGAGCTTAAATACTTAATTGCAGCCAGTTTTATGGCGGCACCAGGTGGTTTCTTAATGGCAAAAATGATTGTGCCAGAGACCGAAACTCCAAAAGAAGATTTAGCAGATTTAGACGTACAAGAAGAAAAGCCGGTTAACGTAATTGATGCAGCCGCATCAGGCGCCGCAAACGGTATGCAACTAGCACTGAATGTAGGTGCGATGTTACTTGCTTTCGTAGCACTTATTGCACTTCTAAATGGGTTATTAGGCGGTATTGGTGGTTGGTTTGATCACCCAACATTAACGCTACAAGAAATTTTAGGTTACGTATTTGCACCCGTTGCATGGTTACTAGGTGTACCTTGGGACGAAGCAGTAATCGCAGGCAGTTTTATAGGTCAGAAGGTTGTAGTTAACGAATTCGTTGCTTACCTCGACTTTATTAATTATCGCGATACGTTAAGCGCGCACACACAAGCGATTGTCACATTCGCGTTATGTGGGTTTGCTAACTTATCATCGATAGCAATTTTACTAGGTGGATTAGGCGGTATGGCGCCTAGTCGGCGAAAGGATATCGCACGCTTAGGGCTCAGAGCAGTGTTAGCAGGATCTATGGCTAACCTCATGAGTGCAGCAATTGCAGGTTTTTTCCTCTCGCTAGCTTAGAAACTTAATGAGATGAGCCGTAGTTGCAAAACAATAGGATAGGACTTTAAGGGGTTAAAGGTCTATCTGACTTGAACGATACTTCACCAAGGGCCGCAAGGCCCTTTTATCGTTTTATGTGCTAAGATTTAATTACTAAGTCTTTTTAAGTACATAAATGAAATATTCTCTATTTTTATTCGCCTTATTATGTATAAGTTGGCCTGCTCATAGTGAACCGACATTAACAGTCGTGACCGAACTTTCTCCTCCCAACCAAACGCTAATTAACAACCAAGTTGCAGGCGACAGTACACAGCTTGTTAAGGCTATATTTGCCAAAGCTAATTTAACAGCCAACATTGAACTGTATCCGTGGGCACGCGCTTATAGCATGGCACTAAAAAAGCCAAATACGCTTATTTATAGCATGGCAAAAACACCTGAACGAGAAAGTAAATTCGAATGGATTGGAGCAGTAGCGACTTACCGCATGGGCTTTGTAAAGCTTACACAACGCGCTGATATTAATATAACAGCAAGCGAACAAGCTAAGCAGTATAAAGTTGCAGTTCAACGTGATGACCTTTCAGCAAAGCAGCTTTCTGAACGAGGCTATACCCTGATATACACTTCAGATATAACCCGCTCTTATCAATTGCTCATATCAGGCAAAGTAGACCTTATTGTCGATGATAAAAACTACATAGCGGCAATGGCAGACCAATTAGCACAAGACGAACACAACTTCACCTTTGCTCATACTATCGACTTCTTAGTTATGAATGGCTACCTTGCAGCAAATAAGAATACAGATCCAAATTACATTAAAGCACTGAAAGACGCTTTTTTAGATGTAGCAAAGAGCCAGACTTATCGAAAAGTGATGATGCAAACTGAATATAATTAGTGCTGACTGACCAAGTACTCATTTATTAACTTGTCTAACTTACCTTGTTTCATTAGCTTTTGATAGCTGTTTTGAAATTGCTCAACAATCTCTTTAGGCATATTTTTATTCAACGCTAAAAAGTTACCCGTCGTATCGTTAAGGGGGAGTTCTATTAACTTTACAACTTCTTGACCCGCATAACCGTATTGCATGAGTTGATAATGGAAGGATAATTCTGAGCCGATAATAAGGTCGAGCTTTCCCTTAAAGAATAAGTTAATGCATTCATAATAATGGCTAAATTTAAGTAAATTCTGCTCATTTTCAAAACCAATATTTTCTACAAACTGCTCATAAATACTGTCTCTAACCACACCTAGAGTGTAATCTTTCACCTCAGATAAATCTCGCGGATTAACTTGGGGATTCGATTTTAAGCGGTAAAAATAATTACGGGATGAAGCCATAGGTCCAACCCAATTAAATAAAGGCTCTCTATCTGGGATACGTGCTGTAGACACCAACCCTGCCATCGGCTCCTCTTGCGCTAAGTGATATGCTCTAGACCACGGTAATAAGACGAATCGACATTCAATATCTGCATCCACACACATTGCTCTTACAAATCGAAGGTTAATTCCTTCCAAGTAGCCTTTATTAGAGAAGTTATAAGGGGGAAACTGCTCGGTATAGATGGTCACACTGTGCTTGGCGTACACAACAGGTGTAATGTACAAACACGCTAATACAAGATATCTAAAAATGGCTAAAATACTCAAATACGACGACTGAATTAACTATAGAAATGTTCATGCTACCAGTCAATTTTTAGGCATAAAAAAAGCAAGCCGTAGCTTGCTTCTTCTTAATTTTTACTAAAAGTAAAAATTATAACGGAGTGATGTTATCCGCTTGAGGGCCTTTTTGACCTTGTGAAAGAGTGAACTCTACACGTTGGCCTTCAGCTAAAGTTTTGAAACCTTCGCTTTTGATAGCGCTGAAGTGTGCAAACACGTCTGGGCCATTTTCTTGCTCGATGAAACCAAAACCTTTAGATTCGTTAAACCACTTAACTGTACCTGAAACAACGTTAGACATAGTCATATTCCTGATATAAAAAATTAAACAATGCCCTTAATGGGCGGGTATAGCAAAAAATCAGATGGAACTTAAAAACTTCAGGACGGTACTACAAGTATTACTTATACAACAACGAAATAAAGATTTAATTACACGCTTTCTTTCTAGCTGCGCCATACTATATAGAGTTACTAGAATAAGTCAAACACTATCGAACGCTGCATAGGCCATCATAAACAGGGCTTGCAGATACTTTTGAATAATTAAAACTCAAACTCTAGCGCCAAACGAAAGCTATGATCTTTGCCCGACTGACTCAGCTCACTAATAAAACCAGCTTCCCATTTTAATTGATGCTTGGGGCTAAAACGGTGCAAACCTATAAAACCTGGGCCAACACCAAAAAAGTCTTCACCTGCGTAAATTTCAATAGATGGTTGAAACTCAGAGCGATAGCGATAACGATACTGGGCACGAAATTCACTTTCCCACTCGTTTTCAATATCAGCCCCCCACTCATAAACCACAAAGGCATTAAGAGTTAAACTCGTGCGACCAAACTCTTTTTCCCATAAGAAACCACTTGTCGCTTCATATGCATCTAGAGTGTGCTGTTTTTCAAGCTCAAATAATGCGCCCCAATCTGCCCATAAACGGCCTTGCTCAACTAGCTGCCAACGAAGCTCAACCTCGTAAGAAGCTAAACCAAAATCACCATTGTCATCGCGTTCTCCTACTAGATAACCTTCTAAGCTCATAGTATCGTTAATTGCACCACCAAAGCCTGCGCGCTGCGCTAGCACATTACCGTTATCAGTTTGCCTAGACACTAAACGCCACTCAACTTCACGCTCAAAGGGAAGCACATAAGGGTGATAAACTTTATCAACCACCATGCCATCTGCATGTGCGACTTGGCTGATACTTGCTAACAGCAAACAACTTAAACTAACTATTAAGAACCGCATACAGGCTCCTTGGTCTTTTTAATTTTTAAAACGCGAACTATGATGATAAATGCGAGTGTAGCAACGACATACACCCACAGCGCGGTTTTACTCGGCGTGGCTTCGTAGCCCACTAAGGCTTTTAATACTCGCCCAAGCTCAGAGTTTTCAACTAAAAACCCACGCCAATCTAAATAATTTGCGGTCACATCAAGTAAGTCGACCTGACTTGCTAAATCAAGAAGTACCAGTAACTTTGCTGTTGCATTGAAGGCTAGCAACACAATCAAAGGCTGCACGCCAGCACGCTTGGTAATACTTTCAAGCAAAAAGAACAGTAACACACCAAAGCTAATACAAATTCCAACACCTAGAAAAGTACCCAGTATTAATGGCTCAGCGGTATCTTTACTGTGCCAAAAACTGACTAAATAAATCATGTAATGGCTTAAATACAAAGCCATGGTTGCAATCAAGGCCAGCGCAGCCGCTATGCTTCGTTGCTGACAGCTAATTAATGCAGCGACAAAAATTATGATACACAGCAGCATTTGTATGAACTCTAAGCCTCGATGGTCAAATAACTGGCTAAGCCAAGCAGCAGTTTGTACAAATACCAAACTCATCAAGATACCAATAACGGCATAAATACTCACTTGGCGCTGGCTTAAAGGCACAATCAAGCTCAAAAGCACGGCTAAAATCACCACTGGCAGAAGCTGGTTAATGGTCATTAATAAACTAGTTATCAGCATCTTTCACCTGTGTAGCCACAACAGTTCCTCGTGCCGTATTAGGCGAAAACTCACCAAAAAAGTCATAACGCCCAGGGCTGAGTGGTCCGATATAAATGACACTCGTGCGACCTGGGTAGAGCACTTTTTCGCGGTTTAAGTCAAAACTATCGAATTCTTCTGGGGTGTCATCTTGGTTTTCGATCAAAAGCCGCAACTTCTTATTGGCAGGTACTTTAATTTCAGCAGGATAAAACAAATGCTCTTTTAAAATCAGCTTGTACTCTTTGGCATAAGCAAGCCAAGACGACATACATAGTAGCAACATAGAAAGCGCCAATATCCATTTATTCACTCACTTCTCCTTGCATAAAGGAGACACTCACTCGCAAGCCGCCAAGATGACTGTCAGCTAAAGCAATATCAGCGTTATAAATCGACACTATGTGTTCAACAATGGCCATACCCAGCCCAGCTCCTTGCTCACCTGATGGATGTTTATCGCCACCCACACGGTAGAAACGGTTAAAAATACGCTGTTTTTGAGCTTCATCAATACCAGGGCCTGAGTCATCTACTTGCCAGATAAAACGATTATTTTCGGCTTTCAAGGTAATACAAATCTCTCCCACAGCAGGGGTATATTTTATGGCGTTACTTAGTAAATTGCCAAACAAAGTAACTAAGGTAAATTCGTCACCTGCAATAACAAAATCATCGCCATCAATGCTAATGGTGTGCTCTTTTTCATCTATACGCTCATAAAGTTGTGCCACTACTTGCTGGCTAATTTCTAATACCGATATAGGGCTAAATTGTGCTTGCCATTGCTCTGGATAAGTACGACCCAAAATCAACATCTGTTCAACGATATTGCTCAGTTTATCAACGCCTTTTTCCATCGCATCAAGCTCAACACTCTCAACACCTTGAGCCACTAAATTATGCACATTGATTTTTAAACTACTCAGCGGCGTGCGCAGTTCATGGGCCGCATCGGAGGCAAAAAAACGCTCTCGTAAATAAGCACTTTCAACCCGTTTGAATAGATCGTTTAAGCGACTAATTACAGGTTTTATTTCTTGCTCTGGGGTTTGCCAAGGGATTGCAGTAAAGTCATTTGCTTGACGATGTTTAAGCTGATTTGATAACCGAGTTAGTGGTGCAAGCCCTTGTTTTACAAATACACTAATAAGGAGGGCAAGGATAGGCACACTCCATAGCAGCGGCGTCATGGCCGACAAAATCACGGTTTCGGTGAGTGCTACACGTTTACTCAAAGGCTCAGCAATAAGCACGCGCTTATTACCTTCGCTTAAGCGATACACTTTGACTCGTTGCCCTGCCAAGTTCTCAACACTAAACCCGGTTTGCCACTGACTTTGATTGCTAGGGTTATGCTGCAATGATTTTGAGCTTGAGGCCAAGCTGTCATCAACCCAAACTTGAAATAATAACTGCGGTAGATCACTCGTATAGGCAGGAGCTTCTTTACTGAGAGGCTGTTCGATTAACACATGCGCCAGCGTTACCAGCTCGTTATCAAGCAGTGCTTCAGCCTGATTCATACTTTCACGGTAACCTTTAGTAAATGCCAAAAAGCAGGTTAAGATCACCATAGACAATATAAGTAGAGTCAGCCTTTTACGAATTGACACTAGCGCTTACCCACCACATAACCAATGCCGCGTAAGGTTTTAATAAACTCTTTCGGGAATTTTTTACGCAAGTGATGAATGTGCACTTCGATGGTATTTGACCCCACCTCTTCGCCCCATTCATACAGTTTATTCTCTAACTGCTGTTTTGATTGCACGCGGCCTTGGTTTTCTAGCAAGGCTTTTAGGAGCATAAACTCTTTACGTGGTAAGTTTACTGGCTCACCTTGAAAACTCACGGTAAAAGCGGCGGTGTCCATTTCAACATCACCGACTTTTAAAGTGCTGGTCTGAGCTTGGGTCACACGCCTGCTGGCAACCCGAAGACGGGCAAATAATTCTGCGGGATCAAAAGGCTTTGCTAGGTAATCATCAGCACCTAAATCTAGCCCCATGACTTTATCATCAATACTGCCCCGAGCCGTTAAAATCACCACGGGCAGATTTTTACGATGCTTTTTGATGTGTTTTAAAATGTCGATGCCATCACCGTCTGGTAGTCCTAAATCAAGGACTACCAGCTCAATTTCATCATTTTGCAGCCATTGCATCGCTGACTTAACGGTCGAACTATGTTCTACACTGTATCCTTGTTGACGTAAAGAACGACACAGGCCTTCTGCCACTAAATGGTCGTCTTCAACGAGCAATAAATGCATAGTTTATCTCTTTATTTTTTTCTCTACCTTAGCCAATAGTTTAGTAATTTCTTGTTGGCGGTAAAGATCTGCTTTTGGTCTATCAGGGCGCGCTGGCGCTTGCTGTGCAACCAATAAAAACTCTCTAGCTGATTTATACTTGCGCTCGTCATACAGAAATGACGCATATAAATAGTTGCTATCGATACCACGCGGGTTTAGCTCAAGCGCTTGCTTAAACAATTTTTTCGCTTCATCGTCATCACCAAAACCAATTGGCCAACCTGGTACTTTACCGTATAAGGTTGCAAGGCTCGTGTATGCTGAGCCATCAAGCGCTTTTGGATCTAGGCTTAGCGCTTTTTCAAATTGTGCTTTCGCATCTTTTGCAAGACCTAGCGCACCTAAGCCCCCTTTTGCACCTGCATAGCTCGATAACACAATACCGTACCAAATATGGCTAGCTGCTTGCTGGTCATTGGCTTTGGTAAACTCTGCAGTTTCGCTCGCTAACTTTTCGAGTGCATCTAACTGCGCATCTTCAACTAATTCGTAATTAACCACTGCCCACTGTTTTTGCACCGAACTTAAATCGCTATTAAAGTCGGCTTTTGCAGGCGCAGCCATGATAACACCTAACATCATTAGGGCTTTAAAATTTAGTTTAGTCATAATCATTCACCTTAATCAATTTAGTTGGCAAAAAAACTTTTAATTTTAGGAAGTTGTTTTGCTATTGCGTTATCAACGAGTGATGGAAATGCACCGTTAATACGGGCAAATAATGTTTCTGGAAAACCAATAAAACGACGACGTTTTTTTGATTTAATTAAATCTATTAATGCATCAGCCACTTTTTCTGGCGGATCCATGGTGTTACCCAGCTCTTTGTTCATCGCGCGTACTTGCGGCGAATTAATCGCGGTATCGGTGGCACGGGGCGCTAAATACAATACTTTCACATCGCTGTGGCTGAGCTCTCTGGCAAGGGCTTCGGTCATCCCTCTTAGGCCAAACTTGCTTGCGCAGTACAAGGTTTGATACGGATAACCAATGCTGCCAAACGATGAACCAATATTGACAATCGTGCCTTTATTGCGGGTCACTTGAGGTAAAAACAGCTGACACAATTTAATAGGCACATGCAGATTAATATTTAACAGGTGATCAATTTGCTGTTCGCTAATTTCACTAAACCCCTGCATTACATTAACGCCTGCGTTATTGATTAGTAACGTTGCCCCGCCAATTTGCTGAGCAAACTTAGCAAGATCGTCGCGAGATTCGCTGTTACTTAGGTCAGCCTGAAAATACTCAGCATCATTGCTACATTCCAATTTAAGTGCAGCAAGTTGCTTCACATTTCGACCAACAAGTAATAAACGCCAACCTTCTTTTGCAAGGCGAAGGGCAATAGCTCGGCCAATACCCCCTGTTGCACCGGTTAGCACACAAACTGGGCTACTCATGCGCTTTGCTCCAAGTCAGCCTCGCTAAAGAAAGGTTCTGAATCGAGGTCACGGAAAATATTGCCGTACAGTTTATAAAAACATTTTGCGGCGTGAATGATGGCTTGCTGGTCGTCCTCGTTATCAATTTTGTTCATAAGATTTTCGAAAAACTTCACATGTTCAATATCCAGTGCACCGTGCGAAGTAAGGTAGGTAAACGCCTTTTTAGGTAAGCCTACAACCTCACGGATTTGCCCTGCTGCATTATCGGCTAATGCAATCGAAGTGCCTTCAAGCACATGAACCATGCCAAAGAATGCCAATGGGTTACCGCGATTAATTGCATCGTAGGCGTACGACACCATTAATTCGGTCGAAAACTGTGGACGAGAATGACGTACTAGCTCTTTATCAAAACCGCATGCTGCAATATCGTTTAGCACCCATTCTTGGTGGCCTAACTCTTCTTCGATGTATTCTGCAACAGCTTCGCGCAGCCACTCTTGTTTATCGCTCAGCTTTGCACCGACTGCCATCAGCAGTGGTACTGTATGCTTAACATGGTGATAAGCTTGCGTTAAGAACGATGCATATTCACTTAGGCTTACTTCACCTTTAAAAACGCGGCCAATAATCGGCGCAGCTAAAAGGTAGTCACGTTCTTTCTGTGTTTCGGCTTGTAATGTATTGAAAAATTGACTCATGCTCGTCGCCTCTTGATAAAGTGCTGAAATCTCTGTAGCAAAAAATTGATTAATAACATCGCGTTTAGGGCGATTATTGCTGGTTAATAAACCTTGCGTGTGGCTCATAGGCTCTGCCATTCGATGCCATTTTCTGATCTGTGCGTATTCGGGTAGTTGCGCGTTTAGTGCCGTAATATGGGTAGCAAGTTCAGCGTCACTCATCGCTTGGTTTGCATAGATAAGCGCGGCTAAAAATGCCTGACCTTCGCCAATCACCACCGCTTGTTGTACTTGGCTGTGGCTAAGCAATAACGACTCAGGCCACTCGGCGCTGATATTGCGCCCAAAGCTGGTGATCAGCTGATTTTTCAAGCGGCCTTGTATAATCAAGCGACCTGCTTGCTCAGTAACGAGATCGCCGGTTGCATACCAATCGTCAGCATTTTGCGCGGCTTGACCTAAGTACCCCAAAAACAATGAGCCTTTAATATAAAGCTGGCCATTTTCAATTTTGTATTGAATGTGCTTTAGCACTCGCCCTGCGGTGTCAATGTCATCATCAGTCTGTGTATTTAGGCTCACCACCGATGAAGATTCAGATAAACCATAGCCTTGATAAACAGGTAAACCGAGCTCACGGGCTTGCTTAATAAGCGCTTGGCTTACAACCGCGCCACCTACAGCAATAAACTTTAAGCTTGTAGGTGCTTGCCAGCCTTGCTTTGCAAAAGCCACTAAACAAGTCAGTAACTCAGGCACTAAAATAAGGGTATTTGGCTCAGTGCGTTCAATGGCTGCTATCAATTTGCGTGGTTCAAGTAACTGTGCACCAGAAAAGCCAAGTTCCGCTAAAGGCACTAAGTTAACTGTGCCACCTGCTAATAGCGGCGCATACACACCCGCTAAATTCTCAAGTAAAACCGGTAGCGGCAGTAAACATAAATGGTTTGGTTTTTCTAAACCAATGCTTTGATAAAGTGATGTTGCCACCTGTAATTGGCTTTCAAGTGATAAACACACGCCTTTTGGTGTGCCCGTTGAGCCCGACGTAAAGGTAATCTTTTGCGTGTTTGCAAAATATGGAACAGGCTGTGTATTACTCAATTGATAAACATATAAAGGGTAATGCTTACATACATCCACTAGCGCCACTAATTTTGCATGCTCACCTTCGTAAGCACGGTCACATACAAATAACCCTGCCCCACTGTTTTGCAAACCAAACGCAATTTGCTGGGCAGTAAAAAACGTTGGTAGTGGAATCGCCACTCTTTTAAGCTCGCTAAGCGCAGCTTCTAATACACACCAAGCGGGTGTGTTATCTAATTGGTAAGCAACCCCCTGAGCATCAAATTCAGCTAAGGTAGGAAGCAAACGAGCCACTTGTTCTGTAAATTCTTGCTTAGTTAGTGAGCGCACACCCTCACTTTGATGGCAAACCATCAAGGTGTCGCTATCCTTATGCGGTAACTGTGTTAACCAGCTCATAACGCCTCCAAATAGATAGCCAATTCAAGGGATGACTGTAAACACTGCTGTTTGATATTGAATAAAACGGGGGTATTTAATACACGTTGATGTGCTTCGTTTAGGTCAACCACACAAATGGTTGGTTGATTGTCGTAATAGCTACCCCAGCTTGCTGGATCTTGTAGTGCTTGTGCATTGGCAACACCGATTTCTTTGCAATTTACACCCAGCATTTTTAGTAACGCTCTCACTTTGCGGGTTGCACAAAACACTAAATATTTTGCCCCTGCTTGATAGAGTGCTTCGTTCATTAAAACAAAATGTGCCAAGGTGGCTTTTCGATGCGTTGAGCATAAATTACCTAGCTCAAAAATGTGCTCACGCTTGGCACCGACAAAGTGCTCAATAGACGCAGGGAGGTATTGTTCAATAAACAAAGGTTGTGATGCAGAGCGAAGACCTAACGTACATACTTCATCATCAACATTAAGCTCACAAAGAAGCGGCATGAACTGCGAAATTTTCGCATCATAAGCTGCAGCAAAACCTTGCTTGATATTACGCTCAAGACGGTCACGGAATTGACCTCCTTCACGCGTGCAAACAAAGGCAGGCTCTTGAACTTGAGTTTGATGTGATTGTTGAACTGAAAGCATAATTGTTCGCTCCACTTAGGTTATGTGTAAAATTTATCGAGCGAAACTTAAATAAAACTTAAGAAAAATTAATTTTTATAAATATTTTTCAACCTTATGAAGTTTAATGTTTTTATTTTTATAAAAAACAAAAATGCCAGTCCGTTAGACTGGCATTTTAATATTTAAATTAATGTTAAACTTAGATTACTTAACGATAGTCATCTCTTCAAGTAAGTTTTGAGCATTATCAACTTTATCCATCACCCACAACATGTATCGTGAATCAACGTGAATTGAGCGATTTAAGTTTTCATCGTAATCCCAATCACCAATAATGCTTTCGTAAACACCATCAAATAACAAACCAACGAGCTCAGCATTACCGTTTAACGTTGGTGAGCCAGAGTTACCACCTGTGGTATCGACATTCGATAAAAAGTTAACCGGAACAGTATTCATACCGCCTGTGTAATCGCCATAAAGCTTCTGCTTAATTAGCTCGTTTTGTTTCTCTGGCGAGTTGAATGGTTCAACACCGGTGTTTTTAGCAAGCAGTCCTTCTAAGGATGTAAAGGGGGTTGCCACTAAGCCATCTTGCGGTGAATAGCCGCCTACCGTACCGTAAGTTACACGCAGGGTGCTGTTAGCATCTGCATAAACAGGCTTATTAAGCGCCTTGTTATAAGCAATGATTGCTTCCATTAATGCAGGGCGAGCAGCTTGCTGTTTACCAGCCAGTTCTTTTTTCGCATCTTCCATGTCTTTAGTAACGGCAAAAACAGCATGTGCATATTGAATAAATGGATCGCTACTTTGCTTTAACTGAGCAAGGTCAAGTTCTGCCATCCACAAACGTTTACTTTCATCTGCAAGAACCGATTTAGCATACATATCATCAAGTAAAGCTTGTTGTTTTTGCTTATCAAAGCCATTGCTCAGACTAAGTGCTTTATCGACTTCTGCAACGCGCTCATCGTTTGGTAATGCGGCATATTGCTCAATAAAGTACAGTAAGATAGCTTTATCAACGGTTTCATCATAACGACGACTCATGCTTTCTAAACGTGATTTAATGCGTGGCATATCACGCTCTTGATAACCGCTTTCGCGTTCAGCGTCTGGCTTTTGTTTTTCATATGCTAAACGATACAGCATACGAGCCGATGACATCATTTGTGAACGGTGTACGTAACCTAACATACGGTCGCGCTGGTTATGTTCTTGAGACTCAGCAACTAGCGCCGTTAAATCAGCAAGTACATGTCCGTATTTAGCTTTGCGTTTACTATCTTCATTGATCCACGCAGTGAGATCTTTTTCGAATTGTTGCTTACGACTATACATTGAGCCTTTATTGAAGCTCTCAATCATTGAGCCGTAGTTTTTAATGTAGTTGTTGTAACCCGCAATAGTACTTTCATAAGCGATTCGTGCCTCTGAACCATCCGGGGCATTTTCTTCAATTAACGAGACATATTTAGAGTTATATTTACGCGCTAATGGATAGGCTGTATTAAACACATAGTCAACTTCTGGCGAAATACGGTAACGGTTTGTGCTGCCTGGGTATCCGGTCACCATCACAAAATCACCTTCTTGTACGCCTTTAGCACTCACTTTTAAAAATGCATCACTTTGGTACGGCACGTTATCTTCTGAATATTCAGCAGGCTTGCCATCTTTGCCAACATACGCACGATAGAACGAAAAATCACCGGTATGACGCGGCCACATCCAGTTGTCGATATCACCGCCGTATTTACCTACGCCCATCGCTGGCGCATACGCTAAACGTACATCTTTAATTTCAAGCGATTTGATTAGGTAATACTCAAGGCCACCATGGAAAGTATACACATTACAGCGATAGCTCTCGTCTTGTTCACACTCACTAACAAGTGCTTTTTCATTTGCTTGAATAGCATCAAAACGTGCTTTACCGGTTAACTGTTCAGTCCCTTTGTTTACTTTATCAGTTACTTCAACCACTTCCTCGGTTACATAAACACGAGAACCAGGGGCTGCAGGCACTTCATCATTGTGCTTTTTTGCTAAAAAGCCATTTTCTAAAATGTTGTTTTCGGTGGTCGAGTTATATTGAATCGAACCATAGGCACAATGATGGTTTGTTACAACTAAGCCTTTTGGTGATACAAACGAAGCCGTACAACCGCCAAGACTGATCACCGCATTCATCGGGAACTCAGTCAGTTTTGAAATTGAATCTACATCAATGCTCAAGCCTTTCGCTTTTAAAACTGATTCAAGTTCTGGCAGTTGATGAGGTTGCCACATGCCCTCGTCGGCAACGGCAACATTTGCGACAGCAATACCCACTGCAGCAGCAATAAATTTAAAACGCATAGTCATCCTTTTTTATAATATTTTTGGCAGGCATATCATTAACCTTGTTTTTATTAATAGCAATAATTTGCGACTACCTTTGTCAAAATTTGTAAACACTTAATGCTATGAGTTCTAATACTTAGACTCATGAACTACTGCATTGTGGCCATGTAAGCTTTCTTGGTGCTCAACCTTAAATTGGTAGTCAGCAATACTCGTCATAGTTTCGAAGCATTGCTTTAATCGCCTTGCTGCATCTTCACAAAATAGTAAATTTTTCGCGTTTAGGGCTGCAAATGCTTGTTCATCTTCACGTTTAACAGCGGTTTGTACTGGGGTACCAATGGCTTGCTCACATACGGTGATAAAGCCGCTAATATCAGGTAGTTTTTCACTACTAAAGGTGACATCAATGTAGGCATAAGAGCGCTGGCTATGAGGGGTTGCAATTGAGCCCTGTTCACTTGCAAGCCAATTGAGTAAAGATGCTTTATCTATACTCGCATCGCTAAATTGTTTATCGACTGCCTCGCTCAATAGCTGCCTTGATAATGCCGCTGAGCATGGGCAGGTGCTGCTGTAGGCAATATCAACTTTTAAGTTAATGGTGAGTGATTGCTGCTTTGTAATCGTTAATACAACAGGGTAAGCATTATAACCTGCATGGTCGCTCAGGAGCGCTGGTTTTAGCAGTGGTAAATCAAAATGCAGCACTAGTTTTGCGCCTTTACTTAAGCCTTTTTGTGATGCTAAAACAGCATCCATAACCTCACTAACACGTTGACTTGTTAAGCTTTGCTTAGCCAATAGCTGATTAAGTAATAAATAAAGGCGCGACATATGAATGCCTTTAGCATTGCTATCAAGGCTAACGAACACATCAGCTTTGGCATTAAGGTGCACATCAACATGAGTTTGTGCAAGCTTCAAAGGCAATGCTATTTTTTCCATGCCCACCCATTTTAAAGGCGACTGAAAATCTACATTAGAGTGCGAGGTAATATCGGGTAATTGCATATCAACTTCTTTTAACGATTGAATGTTAAGGCCATAGCGACCTGTTTGTGCGGGTATACGTGCTTCCCATCAAAGACACACTCACCATTTACAAAGGTATGTGTTATTCGGTGTGAAAAGGTGGTGCCACTAAATGGAGTCCATTGACATAAGTAATGTGTGTTTGTATGCTCAACGTGCTTTTCTGCATTTGGGTCAACTAGGACTAAATCAGCAAAATAACCTTCACGAATAAAGCCCCGCTCTTCAATAGCAAACCGCTTTGCCACGTTATGCGCCGTTTTTTCAACAACTTGCTCAAGGCTTAACTCACCACGCTTTACCTGCTCAAGTAACGACAGTAATGCATGCTCTACTAAAGGGAGGCCTGCTGGCGCAGCACTGTATTGTTGCTGCTTTTCTTGCCAAGTATGAGGGGCATGATCGGTGGCAATAATATCAATGCGACCATCGCGTACTGCTGAGAGTAGCGCTTGGCGGTCTTGCTCTGATTTTATGGCGGGGTTACATTTAATTTGATTGCCATAGTTTGCGTAATCGTCTTGGTTAAACCACAAATGATGCACGCAGGCTTCGGCGGTTATGTGCTTTTGCTCTATGGGTGCGTTACTAAATAGTTCTAGCTCTTTTGCTGTTGTAAGGTGTAAAACATGTAATTGCGAGCCATAGCGTTTTGCCAACGATACCGCATACGATGATGATGCATAACACGCTAACTCATCACGAATTAATGGATGGTGTTCGATTCGTAACTCGCCATAACGTTTTTCTAAACGGCGCTGATTTTGTTGAATAACCTCCCCTTGCTCGCAATGGGTGGCAATGAGTACTGGGCTTTCCCGAAAAATGGCTTCAAGGGCATGAGGATGTTCAACTAGTAAATCGCCTGTTGATGCTCCCATAAACACTTTAACGCCGCATACATTTTTAGCATCAAGGGCTTTAATTTCATCGAGGTTATTAGGGGTCGCGCCAAAGTAAAACGCATAATTCGCAGCGCTCGTTTGCGCTGCTATCGCGTATTTATCAGCAAGTGCTTTTGCCGTGGTAGTCGAAGGTGAGACATTAGGCATTTCCATAAAGCTTGTAATGCCACCTGCCACTGCCGCGGCAGATTCACTGGCAATCGTACCTTTATGTGTTAGACCAGGCTCTCTAAAATGAACTTGATCGTCGATCATGCCTGGTAATAGCAACAGACCGCTTGCATCAATTACCTCATCATTGATCTTGGAACTGATATCTTTGGCAATTTCAGCGATTCGATTACCAACAATTCGTACATCGTTTATTTCGCGCTGTCCTTCATTAACAACGCAGACATGTTTAATTATGATAGCCATACGACTCCTTGCTTATTCAGCAACATTTGCAACTTATCGTAAAAAAATGCACTCCATGGCAAGATTGATTGCAGATTAAATTGTTACAATATAACATACCACATCATTATTCTTAGGTAATAGTCGTAGATGAAAATAATTAAGCATCCGCATTTGACTAGCTTGGCATTACTACTGCTATCAGTTGTAAATAGTAATTTTGCAAATGCCAAAAGCTTACGCGTGGTCACTTGGAACTCCGAACACTTAGCAGCTCACAATGGTAAAGGCTGTAAAGCCAGAGACACTGAAAGTTACACTCAGATGCGCCAATACGCTCAATCACTTGATGCAGATGTAATTGCACTTCAAGAAGTTGACTCTCTGGCGGCTGTTGAACGAATATTTCCTGACTCAAAATGGCAAATAATCATGTCATCACGAACTGATTCGCCCAGTTACACTTGTAGAGAAAACAAGCAAGCATCAACACAACAAAAAGTCGCCTTCGTGGTGAGAAAGCCTATTTTAATAAAACAGGTTAACCATCTAAGTGAGTTAGCTAAAGCGAAAGTGGGTGCAAGAGAAGCGATTCACTTACAAATTGAACAAGCGGGTAAACCATTAAACTTACTTAATGTTCATATGAAAAGTGGCTGCTTTGTTGAAAATTATGAAGTATCAAATAAATCAAATTGCGCAATATACGCTAAACAAGCTGAGTATTTAAAAAGCTACCTAGCCCAGCAAAACTTAGCTCGCGAAAACTGGCTTATACTAGGTGATTTTAACCATCATTTAACAGCCACAGATAACCATTTTAGAGTTGAGCTTTTAGCAGCTTCTGACTATAAAAATAAAAAAGATTACAGTGATGGTTCGCCACTTATCGCAGCTAATAACCTTTTTATCGCAACAGATGGTGTAGAAGGTTGTCATCCAAAGTACCCTTTGCCCATTGATCACATCGTGATATCGGCTTCCATGAGGCGCGCTTTGGTGCCATCTTCTGTGAAATTTCACAATTACAGCACAGATCATATGTTAAGCGATCACTGTGCTTTATCAGCGCAATTTAATTTTTAAAAGAAAGAGAAAACAATGAAACACGTACTCGCAACCGCGATTAGCTCAGCGTTATTATTAACGGCCTGTTCTGAGCCACAAACAACAGAAAATAAAACAACAACTGAACAAGTTGCAACAACCGCTGACGTTGAGCAAGCAAACCCATTATTAGTAAAAAGCGTATTACAATACGAAACGCCTGATTTTAGTGTAATAAAAGATGAGCACTTTATGCCTGCTTTCAATAAAGGCATGATAGAGCAAATGGCTGAAGTACAAGCTATTATTAGTAATCAAGCTAAGCCTGACTTTCAAAATACCATTGTTGCCCTTGAGCTAAGTGGTGAATTACTGACTCGCACCCGCAGCATTTTTTATAATCTAGCAGGGAGTGATTCAAACCCTAAACGTCGTGAAATACAAAAAGAGCTCGCACCAAAGCTTGCTGCACATAACGACAATATCTTTTTAAATAAAGACTTATTTGAGAAAGTCTCTGCTGTATATGCTGAGTCAGATAAACTAGCATTAACCGCTGAAGAAAAGCGTCTTTTAGATGTTTACTACAAGCGTTTTGTACGTGCTGGTGCGAAACTAACCGCGGAAGAAAAACAACAGATCCGTGATATTAATACAAAACATTCAAGCTTAACGACTCAGTTTTCGCAGAACTTATTAGCACTTACTAAAACGAACGTTGTGCTTGTTGATGACAAAGCTGAACTTGAAGGTTTACCTGCAGGTCAAATCGAACAGCTTGCTAATGCAGCAACAGAAGCTGGCCACTCAGGCAAATACCTAATTAAGATCACCAACACGACACGCCAACCTATTTTAGCGACACTTAAAAATCGTGATTTACGTGAAAAAATTTGGCGTGCCTCAGCTGAGCGTGCACTTTCTGGTGAAAACAGTAACCGTGAAATCGTTGCAGAACTTGCTCAGTTACGTGCTCAAAAGGCTAAACTACTTGGTTATGATAGCTGGGCGGCATTCGGACTAGAGTCACAAATGGCGAAAACGCCGCAGGCAGTATTTGATATGTTTGCTGGTATGATCCCTGCGTTAATGCAAAACGTTAATGCTGAGGCTGAAGCGATCCAAGCTAAGATCGATGAGTCAGGTGAACAGTTCAAACTACAACCTTGGGATTGGTTATTCTACGCAGAACAAGTTCGTAAAGATAAGTACAACCTAGACGAAAATGCAGTCAAAGAATACTTTGAATTTAATCGTGTGCTAGAGGACGGTGTATTCTTCACCATGAACCGTTTATACGGTATTACATTCAAACCACGTAACGATATTCCAGTTTACCATCCTGATGTTAAAGCCTATGAGTTATTTGATGAAAACGGTAACAGCTTAGCCATTTTCTTTGCTGACTACTTTGCTCGCGAAGGTAAGCGTGGCGGTGCATGGATGAGCTCATTTGTAAAACAATCAGGCCTTAAAGAACAAAAGCCTGTTGTTGTTAATGTAATGAACATCCAAAAAGGTGCTAATGGTGAACCTACGCTTATCAGCTATGATGAAGCGACGACTATTTTCCACGAATTAGGCCACGGCTTACATGGCATGTTCTCAAAAGTAAAATATCCTATGCTTTCAGGTACGTCGGTATCACGCGACTTCGTTGAATTCCCGTCAACGTTCGAAGAAGACTGGGCAATGTATCCTGAAGTTATCGCAAACTATGCGAAACACCATAAAACAGGTGAACCTATTCCTGATGAGTTACTGAAAAAAGTAATCCAATCACGTAGCTTCAACCAAGGTTTTGATACGTTAGAATATGTTGCTGCTGCACTTCTTGATATGGAATGGCACTCACTGCCTGCAGATGCACCATTACAAGACATTGAAAAGTTTGAGCAACAAGCACTTACAAAACATGGTGTAAATGTACCATTTGTACCACCACGTTATAAATCAGCATTCTTCTCACACTCTATGGGTGGCGGCTACTCAGCTGGTTACTACGCATATATGTGGAGTGAGATTTTAGCAGCTGATGCGTTTGCTTATGTACAAGAGCAAGGCGGTTTAACTCGCAAAATGGGTGACAAATACCGTAAAGAAATTTTAGAAATGGGCAACTCACGAGACTTGATGGAATCGTATAAAGCATTCCGAGGCCAAGAGCCAGATACTTCAGCGTTATTAAAACGCCGCGGTTTAAAAGCGACGGTTCAATAGTGTTGTAATGCAACTTTTTGCTTGCCCTGACATGGGCAAGTAAGAAAATAAAAAGTCAGCATATATTAAAAAAGCCCTTACAGAAAACTGTAAGGGCTTTGTTTTTTATCACTGTCTGATAATTAACTTAGCGTTTGCGGCGACGGCCTACTAACGCTAATGGAGCAAGTAGTAAGGTTAAGAAACCAAAACTACCACTGCTTGACTTTCTAGGCTCTGGGGTTTCAACCACAGGTTCAGCTTCATTTGTAACAGCAACCGTTACTTGCTCTGACACGGATGCAACACCGTCGCTAACAACAACCTCAAAGACGACTTCTTCATCCGCTGAGATTGAGCCAGGAGTGAAACTTAATGTTGCAGTATCTTCGCCTGATAGTGTTGCAGCTGAACCACTCACTTGCGTCCAAGCATACGTTAATTCATCATCACTATTACGATCAGTTGCAGTTACGCTTAACGTACCTGTTGCAGACTCAGAAATACTTTCATCGCCAGACACGCTAATAACAGGCATTGCATTATCACATGCAAAAGTATCACCCGCGATAACGTTTGATAGTATCGGTGTTGTTACATTGGTAAATGACACATTATCAATCCACCAACCAAACTCACGTACAGCGCTATCAGACGATAAACGGAAACGAAGCTTCGCGCGGTTACCATTTAATTCAGTACCAAATCGAATTGTTTCGTAATTACCATACGCACCGTTCTCATCAATGTTATTGCCTGTAAACGTATCACGGTCTTGAATTGCCTGTGCATCATTTTCAGTCAGCGGACCATCATAGCCAACATCAAATGTGCCACCCATTTCAGTTACATCAACCCAATTACCACCATTTACACTGATTTCAACAACACCACCATCCCAATTTTCTTCAATTAGATAGAAGTGCCAGAATGACACTGCAAACTCGCCAGCAAAACCAATCTCAAACTCTTTAGTTTCAACAGCAACGTCTGATTCAAAATCATTGTTATTTAGGTACATGGTTTGCTCACCAAGCCCAAAACCAAAGGTATTGAAAAAGGCTACGTTGCCATCATTAGCCATGCTTTGAGTGCCCTCTGCTAGGTCACCACCCGTCATTACGTTTTCTTTAAAGTCATTTAATGATGTCGCTGCGACTTCCATGTTATCTGAAGTTTGAGAACCTACAGGTGCTTTTGCTTCAAAGTCCATGTTAACCGTATATGAGAGTGTCTCGCTTGCTGCTTCAACAATTTCATCATCAGCAGAAAGTTCTGGGAATGACACTTGGATCTCAAGCGTATCTGCGGTACCCGCATCATTTAGTGTAAATTTAATAGGCGCACTTGTAGCCGATGTGAATGGAGTCATCTCATCAAACGTGATTAAGCCATCGTTTTCAAAAGTAACATCATGGTTACTAACAACGCTCAACTGTGCTTGTGTACCTGTTAGTGTTTCACTACCTGTATTGGTAATGCTCACAGTTAGTGTGCCAGTTTCACCTTTATCTAGAATGTTATCATTCGAGCAATAACCTAACTCTGCTCCATTAAAGTTATTGTTTACGCTCACATCTTTAAGAGTAAAGCTGGCAAGCTCCATATCATCAGATTCAACCACACCGGTTAAATCTGTGCTGAAACGCTCTGGAGCAACAGCACCTAAGCCCATACCACGCTTAGCAAATGCACCTAAAATAAGCTCGTAATCGTTTGTATCAACAGCATAAGCAGCAGCTAAGACAGCATCACGTGCTTCTGTGTATAGCGGCGCAATTGGTGTTAATTTATAACCCGCAACAAGGTAGTTAGCCATGCGGTTTTGTGCTTCTTCAAAGCCATGCTCGTTGATTAGTGCAACATAGCTCTCCCACAACATTGTTGCCCAAATTTCACCTGCTGCGTGTGGTGAACCTACATTAGTTGGAGCAATACCTACATCAGTACCGGCATTTTCAGTAATGTGACGGAAAGACAGTGGGTTTACTTCCATGTTTGTAGAATATGGAACACGGCGAATACCAAAATAGAAGTCTTCTACGAATGTACCGCTACCGTAAGCTTTTTGGAACTTATCGTTGCCAGGAATGTTGATATCGCCTGCTTTAGCAATAAACATAAGTGAGTGGAAATCACCCCAGCCTTCACCCATGGCACGGCCTTGGAAGTTGATAAGACCAGACGAGTTACCGACTAAACGGTTACTAATATAGTGACCCCATTCGTGTGCAATAATACCGTTATCTAACGTGCCATCTTTTAACGTTGCTTTGTTAAACATGTTTACAGTTACAGCATTACCTGCATCTATCGCGTCATACATTTTATGACCGTCAGCAAAGTTAAGTCCCATGTTTGGAATAAGCACGGCATCATCTTCACCGCCCATAGGTGCAGGATCATCGGTATTAGGATCATTATTTACAACGATTGCACCAATAGCGCCCGCTTCTTGAGCGTGGAATACTTTTGCAGTGAAGTTACACGAGCCACGGTCAATTAAAGCAATTTTACCAGCTAAATCTGCTGCATTCGTTGCAGGCTCACAACCATCCGTTACACTCCCTGAGTCAACATCATTACCATCGATTAGGCGTACAACTTCAGCTGCCACGTCTGCAAACTGACCTTGACCAAAACCAGAAACTTGCGTTGACTCAAGAAGACCAATCGTTTCATCAGATGTAACTACAACACCAAAGTCTACACCTACTTTCGCATCTTTTGAGTTGTATAAATACATTTGCATACGAGGGCTTGCACCATCTGCTGGCGTAAACATATTTGCGTTGTTTAGACCGCTGTTATCTTGTGCTTGCGCTTCAATTGGATCGCCTTCTACACCACCACGGCCATAGTTAGATACCTGTGCAACATTTGATGTTTCGTCAAAACCATGATCATAAAAGAAATCATGTAAGAAGTTGTTCATGTAGAACAAGTTAACGATAGCTGCTTTACGGTTGTCATAACTATTAGCAACCTGATCAACTTGATATGGGTAGTCAAAAGTAAAATCAGACGTTGTTTCAGCCGTAAAGTCACCCTCAGTAAAACCTTGTGGTGCAATAACATCAGCATACGCAAAAACGTTATTACCTGATGTAGTCGTTGCATCATCCTCAAGCCACGGGTCCATTGTGCTCAGCTTGCTGTAGTAAGATAAGCTAACTAAAGGTGCATCTAGAATTTCAGTTTCATCAACTTGATCAGGGCCATCAGCTGGGATTACGTCGCCGTGTGGACCTTCCCAAGGGTAACCATCTGCATCAGCCCATACACGATAGTTAAAGTCTACCGCGTGTGCTTTTAAGTCTTTTTTGAAGTAAACCTTATTGTTGTCAGCACCAATAACGTAGCTGAAGTAGTCGCTATCTAGACTATTTTTATCGGCAACTTCAACTTCAACATAATAAGCTGACTCAAGTTGTCCATTAACTTCAAAAAACACTTTCTTCGCACGTGGTTGACCAACGACAACTTTTTCACCATTTTGGTTAGTTACATTGTACTTAACATAGTCACCTTGCTCTGTAGACTTAACCAGCGAAACATTGATATCTGCTAGCTCTTGAATAGCGCGCTTGATACTTTGCTCAGCACCCACAAATTTAGCAAGTGGTGCAAATGATTTAGTCGCATTAGAACTAACGTTAGCAAAGTAACCAGAGCCAGCTACTAGGTTTTGCTCTTTATCCATGATTAAGTTGTATTCACGGTTGAATACTTCGATATCATGTACTTTTTGCTTGTATTTAGCCGTTATTGAGCCCAGTTTTTGCTCAGATAAATCTGTTAATACTGCACTTGATACACCTTTCTTAGCTGTACTTACACCCGTTAGCGCATTTAAATAAAAATCTGCAGCGTAAGCATTGCGTTGCTCTGGTAAAACAACTGACATATCTGGTTTCGCTTGACCAACAGCCTGCCATAAGAATGTCGCTTTGCCTAATTGAGCATCAAAAATAGATTTATGACCCGATACAGTGCGGCGCTCAGCTAATGCACGTTGCTGAGTTATTTGTGGGTTGAATTGCGCGTGTGAGCTTGTACTAGAGGCACTGTAGAAGCGAGTTTGTTCACTTGCTTGTACTTGTGATGATGCCAAAATAGCCGTTACTAATGTTGCTACAGCGCTTACTTTAAATTTAGCCATGCATAAGTTCCCTGTTGTTATATTTTTAATTTTGGTTAACAATTTAACCAACTATAATGTACCTAAAGCTGTTAATAAAAAATAGTAAAAACTGTAAACAAAAGTAACAATAGTAGGAGATTAGATGCACCAGATTAATAAAATACAACTAATTATAGTGTTATCCATGTTAACCTTAGGTTGCCAAGAAGGTGAAGATGTAAATAAAAAGGAAGACATACCTAAAAATACAGTTCTTCAAAAAGAGCAAAACACACCACAAACCACAACAAAAAAAACTGAAGAGTTAACGAAAACGAACAGTCGTTCTGTTAATAACAATGGTGAAAAACTAACTTATAACTCTGAGCAGCTTGTAAAAGGAACCATCGTCTTTAACCACGCAAATTCAGAGCAAGGTACGGTGACAGGCACTGTATTTATTACACTCAAAACCGAAGAAGCATCCTTAGCACTACTGGACACCTATAAATTAAAAAAGGTAGCTGAGCATACGTACAGCTTTTTTGTCGATAAAGGTACTGATTTAAAAGTAGTCAAAACTGAATTAGAAAAATACCCAGAAGTCGGTATTGTTGAAATTGCTGTGGATTACACACCCATTAACGAAATACGTTAATTTATTTTATTACAAAGTTAAAATAAGTCGCAGGGTAAGCCTGCGGCTGATAAGTGAAATGCCACCACTCCATTGAATACGGAGCAAAACCCGCATCACTCATAAGTGTTTTAAGCTTATAACGATTAGCTTTTTGAGTGGCACTAATTCGAGGATCATCTGTATTTGAAAGCGTATCAAACATGTCAAACGGTGATGCCATATCAAGCTCAACACCATATGCATCTACTAACGTTAAATCAATGGTTGAGCCACGGCTGTGGCCTGATTTAGCAGCAATATAATCACCTAACAGCTGATCTTTATTAAGGTTAGGATAAAACTCAGCTTTGGTGCGCGTATCACTTAAATCATTAACCCAACGTACAAAATGATCAACAGCGCGCTGTGGACGATAACAATCGAATATTTTTAAATTCAACCCCTCTTTCTGAGCCGCCTTTTGTACGTTTTTAAGCGCATTCGCTGCGGTTTTGTGCAATAAGCATTTAGGCGCAGTGTAACCATCAATAGGAGCGCCCACAAAGTTATGACGCCCAAAGTAGCGAATATCTAAAACCGCGTTAGGAAGGAGCTCACCAACATCAATAAACTCACTACGCTTATTCTCATTCGTCTTAGCTTGCACTGGCGATGTATTGAGTAAAATGACACTCAACACACAAGCCATTTTCATTAAACGAGACACACTGACGGATACCATGTGATTTTCCAAAATAACCTAATGGTATTTACTATTACATATAAAATAACTTATTCCAATACTGGCACTTCAGACACGAGTGGAAGATCTTGGCAAAAGGTGGCATCAAGTACACAACGATTTCGACCTGTTTTTTTAGCTTTGTAGAGTGCTTGGTCAGCTAATTTCATCACATCTTCAATACTGAGCTGCTCCAAAGGCCAGCCTGAAATACCAATCGACACATTAATACAGCCCACAGGTTCTATATAATATTCAGACACTTGCATTCTTAAGCGTTCAGCAAGCTGATAGGCACGTTTTGCCGTAACCTTTGGCATAATAACAATAAACTCTTCCCCACCTGTGCGAGCGACAACATCGCCTTCTCGCGTTGCATCAACTAATAATTTAGCCAATGATTGCAGCACTAAATCCCCAATATCATGGCCAAAATCATCATTGACTCGCTTGAAATGATCTATATCGATTGCTAAAACTGCAAATGGGCATCGCTGTGCCATCAACTGGCTTAACCTGATATCCAAACTTCTTCGGTTGTGCAGGCAAGTCAAGGGATCCGTCTGCGCTTCCTGCCTTAGTAGGCCTATTTTACTTTGCAAAAGCCCAACTCCTTTGAGCATTGCATTTCTTAACTCGTTACTTTCATAATACCAAGAACGAAGTTGCTTGAGCTCTTGCGATGTTGTTGGTCTATCTAATGTGCTTGCTGTTTCTGCCAGCTGTTTCAGTGGCTGTGAAATAAGTCTTGCTAACACCCAAATAAGTATAAAAGTAAACAAACCGATAGGTGCTGTACGTAAAAAGACCTGCCACATAAGATTATCAAGTGGCGCAAGTGTGCTTTGAAGGGGTCTTTGCGTGACGACTCCCCATGGAGCCACCGACAAGGGTGCATACCCAGCGAGCATTTCAATCCCCTGACTATTCTTAACGTTCTGTGTGCCAGCGTGACCACTTAAAACCGATTCAATAACTTTATTATCAAATACTTGCTCGCCTATACGATGTTTATTAGGGTGGTAAAGTAAGCGATTATTTTCATCAACAACATACAAGTATGAGCCATCTTGATAATAATGAACTTGCAATAATTCATTCAAAATACTGGCGCGTTTTAAATACAATGTACCACCTACATAGCCAATAAACTCCCCTGTTTTATCAAACAAAGGCTGTGACATAAAAATTAGTAGGTTGCCGGCCATGGAAATGTAAGGCTCGCTAATCATTGGCCTACGGTATGATAAAGCGGCTTTAGTTCCAAAACTGTCGACTTTGAGGTTTTGTAAGTTTAATGACGCTGGAGACACGCCTAAAATATTGCCTTTTTTATTTACAATAATCGTAGAATTAAAACTATTGGTTTGTAACCTTAAGCGTTCGGTTTCTGCATTAATTAACTCTTGGTTATTAAAATCTGCCTCTAATATTTTACCAACATAAGCAAGCTGTTGTTGAGCAGCTAGCAAAAAGTTATCTGTGGCTGACACCAATTTTGCAGCATAAGCTTTATGGTTATTCAAAGTTTCATTAATAAGTTGCTGTTTTTGAACTTGGTAACTTGAGTAATAACTATTAAGAAAAGTAATCAGCGTTGCTGAAAATGCTAGCAACAAAATTAAACGATGCAGGTTTAAACCTGTTCTAAGACTATTAAGCACGGTATTTTTCTCATATTAAACCCAATATCCGTATCGGGTACATCTAATACCTTTATATTAGCAACTACTACTTTGTACCTCTATAGAACTTTTGTCATAATTTGATTTAGCGCAAGAAAAAGAGCAAATACTCTACTCGTTACTCTGCTGATCTAACAAATACAAAATTGATTGATAGCTAATGCCACTGTGCTCAGTTAAACCAATTTCGCAACTACGACTATTTGACACACCGCGACGACAGTTGTTTGGTACTTGTTGTTTAAGGGTTTTTAACGCATTGTTATTGAGTTCTGGCAAATTAAAGCCTTTATCACCAGCAAAACCACAGCACTCAATATCAGCAGGTATAATCACCTCATTACTACATGCCTTGGCAAGTGATACTAGGCTTTGCTCTTTACCTAATCGCTTTGAACTACAGGTAACATGGAGCATCACCGGCTCATTTACGGGCGTGACTTGCAAATTAGGCAGTAAATGCTGGGCTGCAAAATCAGCACTTTCATAAATTGTGAGTGCCGTATTTTGCGAGGCATTAAGAGTAGTAAGTGCACAAGGGCTGGCATCAAAAACGATGGGATATTGGCCATTATTTGAAAGCGTCTCGAGTTCAGTAAGTAACTGCTCACTTTTGTTTTTAAACTCGTTATTAAAGCCTTTGCTAGCAAATGGCATACCGCAACAAAGTGAACCTGCTTGTTTCGGCAGAACTACTTCATAGCCTGCTTTGGCAGCGAGTGAATAAATAACATCTAGCAATGGGCGCTTATCATCAGCAAGTTTATCGGCCGCGAAAACTCGGCTTGCGCAGCTTGGCATATACACAAACTTTTTCGCTTGTTGGGGTTGTTGAAGCTTTCTATTTATTGGCTGTTCGGCCCTTGGCCACGCCGAGTAATACAGCGGTGTACCAAGCAACTTATTAGCAGGTTTACTCAGATTTCTAAGGTTACTACTGCCGATTGCTTTTTCGAGCACCTGCATCACGCTTAAACCAAACCGTGCCCCCGTAGCAACAACCGCAAAATGCTTGCTGGCAAAGCGTGATAGTGACCGCGCAACTTTGTTTGATAAGGCTAGCTCTGCTCTGAGCGATTTTATAAATTCGCCCGTGTTTATCCCCACTGGGCATTTAAGGCCGCAAAGACCCGTTGCCGCGCACGAATCAATACCAAGGTATTTAAAGTCGGCCTCGATAACACCGAGCTTTTGATTTAATTTCTGTTTGCTTGCTACATCATCAGTTGTTAGTAATTGATTGTGCAGTTCTGTGCGGTGTCGCCATAAAGTAATGCGCTGCCTCGGTGTTAAGGTAAGCCCTTTTGATGGGCAAACAACTTCGCAAAAGCCACATTCAATACAGGTATCGATAATATCATCACTTTTTGGCATGACTTTTAAATGCTGAGTGTGAGCATTTTTGTCGTGATTAATAATAACCCCAGGGTTAAAAATATTTTGTTTATCGAATAATGCTTTAAGCGCAACCATCACCGCGAAGCCATCATCTCCCCATTCGGTGGCAACAAACGGCGCCATGTTACGCCCAGTGCCATGCTCAGCTTTTAATGACCCTTTTAGTTCAACCGCCACTAAGTTCGCCACATCTGCCATAAATTGCTCGTATCGGCTTACTTGCTCATAGGTGTCAAAAGCTTGGGTGAATACAAAGTGTAGATTTCCGGCAAGGGCATGCCCAAAAATAATGGCTTCATCATAACCATATTTGATAAATAACTGATGCAGCGCATTCACCCCCTCAGCTAATTTATCAAGGGCAAAGGCAACATCTTCAATAATCACTGTGGTGCCTGTTTCGCGCACTGCGCCAACCGCAGGAAACGTGCCTTTACGGATATTCCAAAGAGCCGCATTACGGGCAGTATCTGCAGAGAACTCTATCGCTGCCAGTTGGCTTTGCTTAAACTCGGCAAGAAGTTGCTCGGTGACCTTTGTGAGCGCATCGAGAGCCTGTGCATTTTCAGCTCTTAACTCAATTAACAGTGCCGCTGATTGCTCTGGGTAGCTGGCCACTTCTTTTGGCATTATAACATGCTCAGACACCGACATCAGGGCGCGTTTATCTAGTAGCTCAACAGCTGCAACATCAAGCTCACTCAGCCTTTGTACCAGCTCACACACCTTGCTGATATCATCAAAAATAAAGAAGCCTGTGTGTTTGTACTTATGCTCAACCACGGTGTGGTAGGTGATATCGGCGATAAAAGCTAACGTACCTTCAGAGCCAATAATGAGGTGCTTGATGACTTCGATTGGATCAGCAAAATCCAGCAGCGCATTTAAACCATAACCCGTGGTATTTTTTAAACGGTACTTATGGGCGATGCGCTTACTCAAATCTGGGTTTTGCTTTACGCTATCAATCAGGCTCATTAACTCATCAACAAAGCGACTATGGCTTTGCAAAAAGGCATTACAGCTTTGGCTATCAGCCGTATTTAGTACAGTGCCATCGGCAAAAATTAGCGTCATATCTTTTACTGTGTGATAACTGTTTTGCGCTACCCCACAGCACATGCCCGATGAATTATTTGCCGCCATACCGGCTATTTTGCAGCTATTAATAGACGCAGGATCAGGGCCAATTTTTTTACCAAACGGGGCTAATACTTGATTTACTCGAGCACCGATGATCGCCGGTTGTAACCGTATTGCCTCGGCGTCATCAAGGATTTCAAACTTGCTCCAACTATCGCACAACAAAACCAATACCGAATCGGTAATTGCTTGCCCAGATAAACTCGTGCCAGCGGCGCGAAATGTGATGGGTACGTGTTGCTCGTTAGCAGCAATGATCACTTGCTGTGCTTGATTTTGATTGCTCACTAATACAATTAACTCAGGAATTAATCGATAAAAGCTGGCGTCTGTCCCGTACGCATAACGGCGCGAGTAATCTTCTATTAATGCAGACTCTGGTAAAAAAGGTTTAATTTGCTGTTTAAATGCGTGCAATCGAGTTAAAGCCATCTCGCCCCCAGGCTTGTCATATTTACGCTGATGATTATGGAATATATTATTACTTTAAATTGACCTAAAAAGCGACCTATTAAATTGATAAATTATCAACTTGCCAAGGTTTTTATCAGTATTAAGGGTTGGTTATTTAAGCCTATTAGCCTTATTTGGTGATCTAACTTAGCTTTTTGCAGTCGGACTCAAAAACCGCTAGGGTAGCAAAAAAATACTGTATTTATATTTAAAAACCCATTAACATCAAGAATAATTTATTCTAAAAACTAAATAAGCGTTTTGCTTTGGAGCTTGCTGTGTTAAATAAGTTTGCACTATCGTCACTGGTTATCGGATTAGGATGTTTCATGCCATTACAATCATCATTTGCTGAGTCTGCATTAACTTTAAAACAACAGTTAGGGCAAAAGCTCATGCTTGACCTGCGCTATTACTGTGAACAAGACCCAGGTGAGCAAAAATGCCGCACACCGGTGACAGAGCTGCCGGCCGATTTAGCGAATATCATCACTAAACATAACATTGGTGGGGTGATTTTGTTTGCAGAAAATATCGATACCGTGCCGCAAGTAATCAAACTTAATAATGATCTACAAAAAGCCGCTGCCAAGTCAGAGTTAGGCTTACCGCTGTTTATTTCGATAGACCAAGAGGGTGGCCGAGTTGCCCGTATTCCTCGTGATGTAGGTACGTCGTTTACCGGTAACATGTCGATTGGCGCGACCTATAAAGAGCATGGCACCCACTTCGCGACTGAGTCTGCCCGCATTATTGCCGACGAGCTATTGGCACTGGGTGTGAATGTTAACTATGCACCCACAGTCGATGTAAACATGAATCCAGATAACCCAGTTATTAACGTGCGCTCTTACGGTGAAGATCCGCAATTGGTTGCAAAACTAGGTGGTGCCCAAGTGGCAGGATTCGAAAGCAACGGCGTTATTTCATCGCTAAAGCACTTTCCAGGGCATGGCGATACCAATGTAGATAGCCACACAGGCTTGCCAAAAGTAATGCATGATAAAGAAACCATTTGGCAGCAAGACCTACCTCCTTTTAAAGAAATTATTAAAAACCAACAACCGGGTATGATCATGACGGCACATATCCAATACCCAGCCCTCGATAACAGTACATTTGTCAGTAAAGAAGGCAAAACCATGATCAAACCTGCGACGATGTCGCGCAAAATCATCACCGACTTATTACGAGAAGAGCTCGGTTATCAAGGTGTGGTGATCACAGATGCACTCGATATGGCGGGGATCAGCCACTTTTTTGAACCAATTGAAGCGGTAGTAAATACCTTTGCAGCAGGTGTGGATATTGCCCTTATGCCCATCGAAATCAGAAGCCCTAAAGACCTAGCTGTACTTGAAGCCCTGATTGAGCGATTAGAGCAAGAAGTACAACGCGGCACGTTAAATGCAAACGAAGTGAGCGCTTCTGCAACACGTATTTTAAAACTAAAAGAAAAATTTAAACTCAGCTCTTCACTTGATGACGAAGCAGCCATCAAAAAAGCGCAGCTTTTACTTGGCGATCAAAGTCACAGGAAAGTAGAAGCTGAGTTAGCATTAGCGGCTATCACCGAAATTAAAAACGAGAAAAACACCCTACCGCTTAGCATTAAATCGGGCAGCAAAGTGCATATTATTATGCCTGATACCCGCAAATGCTATGCTCTGCAACAAGCGTTAATTGATAACACCGATCAGCTAATCAGCTTTAGCTGCACGAGTTTGCAAGGCTACGAGCCGCTTGCAACATTACAAAAAATTAATGAAGCCGATATCATCATTGCCGCAAATGCGTCACCAAAACAAAGCGCTGTTGAAGTGGGCGGTATGGACGATTTAGCCGATAACCCAGAATTTGCAATTGCTAAGACTAATCAATCAGCTGCATTAGAGTCCTTATTAAAACAAGCAAAATTAGCCAATAAAAAGACCGTATTTGTAAGCTTGCGTGCCCCTTACGATATTGCGCAGTTCGGACAATTTGGCGATGCAGTACTTGCCACCTATGCTTACAATATAGATGTTGACACTGATGAAAAAATTGCTGGTCCTGCTTTTACAGCGCTGGCAAACGTTTTACTAGGGAAAGCCCCTGCAAAAGGGCAACTGCCCGTTACTATTAATGACCTAAACTGAGTGTTATTGTAATAACCTCGGTTAGGTTTTAATTTTCAAGGAGAGGCACTTGCAAAAAGATGCATCATTAACCACCCCAGCGGCTATTCGTAAAATAGTACGCACGGGTGATTACAGTGGTAATACGTCTGGGTTTGCGCCTGGGTTTGTACAAGCAAACTTAGTGATCTTACCTAAACAATACGCGTTTGACTTTTTGCAGTTTAGCCAAGCCAATCCTAAATCATGCCCGATTATAGCAACCAGCCGTTTACCAGGCGTTACCGATATGCCAACTGTTGGCAAAAACATCGATATTCGTAGTGATTTGCCGCGTTATCGTGTTTTTAAAAACGGACAAATGATTGAAGAAGTGACTGATATCACAAGCCATTGGCGCGACGATTTAGTCACCTTTTTGATTGGTTGCTCATTTTCATTTGAAGAAGCATTGATTGCCGCAGGCCTTGAAATTAGAAATATCAGCGAGCAAAAAAATGTGCCTATGTATGTGACCAATATAGCGTGTCAGAGTGCGGGGATCTTCCATGCTAATATGGTTGTGAGTATGCGCCCAATGAAACCCGCTGATGCCATTCGCGCCATCCAGATTTGCAGCCGTTTTCCAAGTGTACATGGTGCGCCAGTGCATTTTGGCGACCCTGCAGCAATCGGTATTAAAAATATTAACAAACCTGAGTTTGGCGATGCAGTGACCATTAAAGAAGGCGAGGTGCCGGTATTTTGGGCCTGTGGTGTTACTCCACAAGTTGCGATTGCCAATGCAGCACCTGATTTTTGTATTACCCATAGCCCAGGGCATATGCTGGTAACCGATATCCCAAATAGTAAAATGGCAGCATTTTAAATGACGATGAAACTAAACTGCGACTTAGGCGAAAGCTTTGGTATGTGGAAAATGGGCCTAGATGAGCAAGTGATGCCACATATTGATATGGCTAATATCGCTTGTGGCTTTCATGCGGGCGATGCCGATGTAATGGCAAGCACCCTCTCCCTTGCAAAAAAGCACAAGGTTACTATAGGCGCACACCCAAGCTATCCAGATAAACAAGGTTTTGGTCGTCGTTCGATGGCAATGAGCGAAAAAGAACTCACTAACTGCCTTCATTATCAAATTGCTGCAATTGATGGCATGGCAACTGTGCATGGTTTAACGCTGGAATACGTTAAACCACATGGTGCTCTTTATAACGATATGATGCGCGAAGAGCATACGTTAAATATCGTTATGCAAGCAGTTGCTCGTTATCCAAAACCACTAAAATTAATGATTTTAGCCACCAATGAAGCAACCAAACACAAAGCACTAGCAAGTGAATTAGGTATCGAACTCATTTTAGAAGCCTTTGCCGATCGCCAATATACCGATGAAGGAAAGTTAGTCTCACGCGCTCTTGCGGGAAGTGTTTTAGAGAAGCCAGCTCTTTTGAAGCAGGTAAAACAATTAATTGAACATGGTACTGTTACCACTCGAAGTGGCCAGCAGCTCACGCTCCAAGCCGACAGCCTTTGTGTTCACGGCGATAACGAAGCAGGCATTGCCCTCATTCAAGAGATCAACGCATTATGCCAAGTCTAAGTGATGAAGCACTCAGTCTAAAAATAGAAAGCATGATGGTCGAACTAAATCCACGAGGTATGCAGTATTTATATGCTAGGCAAACCAAGGGCACTTATTTACGCGCCGCTCAGTCACTTCACAAGGCACAACATACTATTCTGATTGGTACAGGCTTTGCGGTTAACAACACCTTTGAAACCGATGGCCCTGTTGGCGCTATAGCACTTTACAAAGTACTCGAGAAGCTTGGTAAACAGCCAATTTTGGTCACTGGCAACCCCCTTTACAGTGCCCTGAAAAAAGACTTTAACTGTTTTGAGCTGCCGATTAACAACATTGATAATGCGCGCACTTTTAGCATTAAAGCCCTTGAGCAGTTAAAGCCTGATTGTGTTTTATCAATAGAGCGCCCGGGGCTTAATCAGCATCAACGTTATTACAATATGCGCGGCATTGATATTTCTGAACATTGTGGCTGCTTTGATTTTTTTGTGACAGAAGCACACTGCCCCACTATCGCAATTGGTGATGGCGGTAATGAAATAGGCATGGGTAACCTTGCACAGCATATGCAAGATCTTAGTATTACACCTTGTTTAACACCTTGTGATGAGTTGCTGTTGGCTGATGTATCTAATTGGGCTGCTTATGGTCTCATTGGATTCTTAAGCCGCTGGCACAACACTGACTTATTGGCAGATATTGAGCCACTAGACATTCTGCATTACCTAAGTGAGCGCGGTAGTGTTGATGGTGTTACTCATAAAAACGAGCTCACTGAAGACGGTTTGCATGCTATGCATGGCCAACAATTAATAACTCAGCTTCGCCAACTTGGCGGCTTTATTACAGAGAATGAGGTTTAACAATGGGCACGGTATACCTAAACGGTGACTACCTTGGTGCTGATGAAGCAAAAATTTCACCTATGGATCGCGGCTTCTTATTTGGCGATGGCATCTATGAAGTGATCCCATCTTACCAAGGCAAAATGCTTGGCTTTGGCGCACATATTGAGCGTATGAATAACGGCTTAAATGAGCTTGAAATTAAGCTCGATTACAGTGCCGATACGTGGCGTAAAATCTGTAATGATTTATGCGAGAAAAACCATGGTGACAACTTGGGGATTTATTTGCACGTAAGCCGCGGCGCCGACACTAAACGTGCCCATGGCTACCCAACTAACATTACTCCAACAGTATTTGCATTTACTTTTGAAATTCCAGCAGAACCTGTTAGTGACATCGATAATGCGACAGTATATACCGTATCACTTGAGCAAGACCGCCGCTGGCAGCGTTGCCATATTAAATCAACGGCACTACTTGGTAACGTTATTCATTACCAACACGGAGCAGCTGCAGGTAACAAAGAAACCATTCTATTTAATCGTTTAGAAGAAATTACCGAAGCCAGTTCAAGTAATGTGTTTATTGTTAAAGATGGTGTGATCAGTACGCCACCTCTTGATAACCAAATTTTACCTGGGATCACCCGCTGGTTAATTCTCAATATTCTACACAGCTACAGTGACTTTAAAGTGCAAGAACGCATTATTAGTAAAGACGAGTTACTTGATGCCGACGAAGTATGGATCACCAGCGCGACTAAAGAAGTTGGCCCTGTCGTAAAAGTGAATGGCAAATTAATTGGCGATGGTAAGCCTGGTGCGGTTTGGCAACAAGTGCAAAGCTTGTTTACCAAGCATAAATTTGATTACTAATTTAATCGTACTCAAGAACAAACGCCTACTTTAAGTAGGCGTTTTTGTTTTATCTACTTTTTGCTGCTATTTGTTGCTTTTCATCTCAAACGGCCAAGCCTGCAATAGACCGTCACTGGTTTGTGAATATAACTGCGTACCATCGTAAGCCACACTCAGTACTGACGTGCGCTGACGCTGCTGTTTAGCTTCGTATTCAGCGATTAATTCACCATCTGCAACACGGTATAAACGCATCTTCATTTTTGGCGAGCCAGTTAATAGCCATTTGTCTTGGTTGATAAATTGCGATGCGGTGAACTCAATAAAGTTAGAGTATGAGTCCACTTCTGATAGCTCTTTTTTATTGGCCAAATCAAAGAATACACGATCATCAACCGAATCAATTGCAAAGGCCAAGCTTGCTGATTTATTTAAAGTTACGTGATTCACTCTAGTCGCTAAACGCTCTTCAAAGCGAATGCTACCATCACTCGTTGACCAAAGTTTAACGTACTTGTCGCTTGAGCCACTAAACGCCCACTGACCATCAACCGATAACGCCACGCTATTAATATCTAAACGATGAATATCAAAACGCTTAGTATCACCTGTGCGGGTGTTTATCACCTCAGCCTTGCCGCTACGATAGGCAATAACCAACGTATCGCCCACGGATGAAATAGCGATGTCTCTAGCAATTTCTTGCCCGGTGAGCCAAGTGCCGATACTGCGCCCCGTGCGAGTATCGTATAAAGTCACCGATAACCGATTTGAAATAAAAAAACGAGATTTGTTAGCGCTAAAACCCACAAGCTCAACATGCTCAGCGCCCTGCCCTGTTATACAATCGTATAAACGTGCTTTTAACTGATTATCCCAAACACACACTTCAGATTGGGTTGCCACTAACGCGTGACTCGCATCCTCGGTTAGCGCTGTGGCACTTAATAGCTCATCACCATGAGCAAACTCACTACTAGCAGATGCTGTAAACACCTCATTTGTGCCACATCCAACCAACGCTAATGTAACGGCACATGAAAGTGACTTAAACAGTTTCGACATTATTCTAACTCGCTTATTTTTATAGTTATTTTTTATAGCAGCAGTTTAATGAAAATAGGGAGAATTTGGTAGCTGTAAGAGCTTTAAGCTGTCAGCTTTGTAGGCGTGCAATTTATTTCGCGCGAGACTGCAACATGTTGTGGGATGTTGCAGCTGCGACTACATTTGCTAACTTCACTCATCCATGCGTAAAACAAAACACATTAAGTTTGTTACCGTCTAGGTCTCTGAAGTATCCCGCATAAAAGCCGGGCATTTCACGTGGGCCGGGGGCGCCTTCGTCTGTGCCGCCAAGCTCTATGGCTTTTTTGTAAAAAGCATCTACTTGAGCAGGAGTTTCAACTGCCAACGCAATCATAGTGCCATTTCCTACGGTCGCTTTTTCATCGTTGTAAGGCTTGGTAACCGCAAAACCAGGTTTATCTTGCCCAGTGTTCCATGCGACAAAGCGGTCAGTTTCTAAAAAGCGCTCGGCGTTTAGGGTGGCGAACAATTCATCGTAATACTTTACTGCTTTAGCTAGGTTGTTAGTGCCTAACATGATGTAACCTATCATTGTGTGTTCCTCACGTTTAAAAGTGTCTGTACTCAACATAAAAGGGAAATGACCATCTGTCTATTGATTTCTCCATTCATCGCAATGGACTATATTTCTGATGGTTGTTACTTTATAACAGGTTAAACACCGCTCACTAACAAGGAAATCAAATGAAGTTTAAAACGTCTGTAGCACTGCTTGCAGCAACCAGCTTTTACAGCCATGCGGGAGCTAGCAATACCTTTGGGCTCGAAAATGTTTTTGATCTTGAATACGCCAACCAAATAGAAATGACAAAAAATGGCGATACAATTTATTTTGTGCGTAATCGCATGGATATCAAAAGTGACCGTAAAGTTAGTAATATCTGGTCAGTAAACCCAGATGGTAAAACCATGCTACCGCTAACGTCTGGCGTGCATATGGATTACTCTCCGGTGTTGTCACCTGATGAAACTCGTTTAGCGTTTATTTCTACCCGAGATGGTAGCAGCCAAATCTATGTAAAATGGTTAAAAACCGGTAACGTAGCAAAAATTAGTAACCTAACGCAAAGCCCTGGCGGATTAACTTGGACGCCAGATGGCAAACAATTGGTGTTCAGCCAATTTGTGCCAGCAAAATCAGCCAGTCCAGTGTCTTTACCAGGCAAGCCTGAAGGCGCTAAATGGGCAGAGCCAGCTAAATATATTGACGATACCTATTACCGCGCCGATGGCGGTGGCTACTCTGAAAAAGGCTACCGTCACTTTTTCATTATTAGTGCAACAGGCGGCAATGCCCGCCAATTAAGCTCTGGAGATTTTGATCACAGTGGTGCTATTAGCTTTAATGAACAAGGCGATGCGTTTTATTTTTCAGCTAATCGTTATGAAGACAATGAGCTACATCCGACTGAATCTGAAATCTATAAACTTAGCTTAGCGGATCGTTCAATCAGCCAAATAACAGACCGTAAAGGCCCTGACTCAAGTCCTAAAGTCTCTCCAAATGGTCGTTATCTCGCTTACACTGGCTATGATGACAAAAAGACTAACTATGAAAATAACGACATTTATTTACTTGATTTAAAATCAGGTAAAAGCTCGGTGCTCACTGCTGATTTAGATCGCAGTGTCGAAAGCATTAAATGGGATGATAGCGGCCAAGGTCTTTATTTTAGTTACGATAGCGAAGGTAAAACACACCTAGCTTACCAGCCGCGTAGTGGTAAACATAAAGTGATTACCTCACAGATTGGTAGTGTCGCCTTTGGTCGCCCATATTCAGGTGGTGACTTTGATGTGAGCGAAGATGGTGAAGTTGCATTCACACTCGCTGATACACAGCGTCCAGCTGATGTAGCATTAATTAAGCGCGGAAAAACGGCTCGTTTAACGCAATTAAACGAAGATGCGCTGGGCGACAAAGAACTGGCTAAGGTTGAAGAAATTTGGGTTAAATCAAGCCATGATGGCTTGGCTATTCAAGGTTGGATTGCATACCCACCTGGTTTTGATAAAAACAAAAAGTACCCACTTGTTTTAGAGATCCACGGTGGCCCTGTTGCAAACTACGGCCCTCACTTTAGCCCTGAAGTGCAGTTATACGCAGCCAAGGGCAATGTTGTGCTTTATATGAACCCACGCGGCAGTGATTCATACGGTAAAGAATTTGCGCAAACAATTCATCACAACTACCCAAGTAATGACTTTGATGATTTGATGACAGGTGTTGATGCTGTTATCAATAAAGGCTTTATTGATGAGAGTAAGTTGTTTGTTACCGGCGGTTCAGGTGGCGGTGTTTTAACTGCATGGATTGTGGGTCATACAGACCGCTTTGCAGCAGCTGTTGTTGCTAAACCAGTCATCAATTGGATCAGCTTTGTACTAACTGCTGATTTCTATCCTTTCTTTGCTGACTATTGGTTCCCAGGTAAGCCATGGGACAATATTGAGCATTATATGAAGCGCTCTCCAATTAGCTATGTGGGCAATGTAAAAACACCCACTATGCTATTAACAGGCGAATCAGACTATCGCACCCCGATTTCTGAGACTGAGCAATTTTACCAAGCGTTAAAGCTACAAGGTGTTGATACAGCGATGGTGCGTATCCCTAATGCCTCACATGGTATTACCGCGCGCCCATCAAACCTAATGACTAAAGTAGCCTATATTCAATGGTGGTTTGATAAAAACAGTGGAAATGATTAACGACATCGAGCGAAGCGAGAACGCTTCATTTGCGCAAGGTGAACTGATTTCGTGATGCAGTTTCGCTTAACTTATCTCAAATTGTATTAGGCGCGATTCTATATCGCGCCATATCCAAATGATCATTTAATAAAACCATAACGCGGGGTAAACCTGCTGCTACTTGTTAACTTTACTCTTTCTCACTTTGCCCCTTGCGAGTTCCCTCTCTGTAAACCCCCTTTACAGTCAAAAATGTGAGTAACTCCTTACATACCTCTAATGAATATCGGACATTAAATAAAAAGCAGTTGGTAAAAAATCGGTTTATAGCCAAAATCAGTAACTTGAGTTAGTAAAAAATCGGTTTGTGCCGCTAAAAACCTAGCTTCAGTTAGTAAAATTTTGGTTTGTGAGGATGTTGAGTTGGTAAAAAATCGGTTTATAGCTTGGGTGAGTTAATAAAAAATCGGTTTATAGCTTGGGTGAGTTAATAAAAAATCGGTTTGTAAATCGCAAGATTTTACAAAACAGCATTAAATTGCCGTTTATATGACCTAATTTTAGCCATTCTAGAGGCTGTGCTCTGCCAATAAGCCCTAAATTAAGGCTCATAAGGCGGAGGTAGTTAAATCCTGATCTAAAATTCTTAAGCTGGTAAATGCGTGATCTGTATTTTTATAAAGCTAGTAAATAGCTGATCCAAGACTTGGTTAAAGAGTGATCCGAACCTACGAGGTGCGAGATACGAGATGCGAGGTGCGAGAAACGAGTCTGAAAGCTGATAGCTAAAAAGCGAAAAAGGGCCCGAAGGCCCCTAACAACATTATTGAATAGCTATAAAGGTATTACATCATTACTTGGTTAGAACTGGTTCATGGTATTTGCTTCACCACCGGCTTTAAGCGCATTTTCACCAGAGAAGTACTCTTTATGAGTATCACCAATGTTTGAACCTGCTAGGTCTTGGTGTTTCACTGATGCTTGCTCACGGCGAATTTCTTGACGTTGTACGTCACGAACATAGGCCAGCATACCTAGGTCGCCGAAATAGCCTTCTGATAGAATATCAGTGCTTAGCGCCGCTGTATGGTAAGTTGGTAGCGTGATTAGGTGGTGGAAGATACCCGCTTCACGTGCACCATCTTTTTGGAAATTTTGCACAAGTACGTCTGCTGCCGCTGCAAGCTCTGTGTCATCCATTTCTGGAGCCATTAATGCCTTGTTGTCATCGATGCTTGGGTAAGCAGATAGGTCTTTACCTTGTTCTTGCCACTCAGCATATACTTGCTCACGGAATTTAAGTGTCCAGTTGAACGACGGTGAGTTGTTGTATACCAGCTTAGCATTGGGTACTTGCTCTTTAACGCGGTTAACAAGCTCAGCGATTTGTTTAACGTTTGGCTTTTCTGTTTCAATCCACAGTAAGTCTGCGCCTGATTGTAAGCTAGTTACACAGTCTAGAACTACGCGGTCTTTCTCTGTGCCTTCGCGGAACTGGTATAAACCATTGTCTAAACGTGTTGGCTTGCAAAGCTGACCATTAAGCTTCATCGCTGTGTCGCCTTCGTTTAAGTCATCCACACTGTTTACTGGTGTTGTTTCAAGGAACGATGTGTATTGGCTAGCAAGGTCGCCAGGTGTTTTAGATACCGGCACTTTTTGAGTAAGGCTTGCACCTAATGAGTCAGTACGCGCAACGATAATACCGTTATCAATACCAAGCTCTAAGAATGCGTAACGAACTGCGTTAATTTTTGCTAAGAAATCTTCATGCGGTACAGTTACTTTACCAGCTTGGTGACCACATTGTTTTGCGTCAGATACTTGGTTCTCGATTTGGATAGCACATGCACCCGCTTCAATCATCTTTTTAGCAAGTAGGTAAGTTGCTTCTTCGTTACCGAAACCCGCATCGATATCAGCAATAATTGGCACAACATGGCTTTCGAAGTTATCGATTTTATTTAGCACGGCTTGAACATCACCGCCGTTTGCTTTCGCTGCGTCTAGGTCTTTGTAAAGGTGGTCAAGTTCACGTGCATCAGCTTGCTTTAAGAAAGTGTAGATTTCTTCGATTAGCGCTGGAACAGATGTTTTTTCATGCATACTTTGGTCAGGTAATGGACCAAACTCAGAGCGAAGTGCCGCAACCATCCAGCCACTTAGGTATACATAGCTGCGTTTAGTTGTTTTGTTGTGACGTTTAATTGCCATCATCATTTGCTGTGCAGTGAAACCATGCCAACAACCTAATGATTGTGTGTATTGGCTGTGGTCAGCATCGTAAGCTGCCATGTCTGCACGCATAATGTCTGCAGTGTATTGAGCTATGTCTAGACCCGTACGAAAACGGTTTTGTAAGCGCATACGGCTTGCGTATTCAGGGTTGATTGACTGCCACGTTTTGCCTTGTGTTTGACATAAAGTAGCTAAGTTATCGGTTTCGCGTTGATATGTTGTCATAATAAAAATCCTTCGAACGGGTTATCTATTTTTTGTTAGTGAGAGTGGCTACTTGGCGTTTGCTTCGTAGCGCTTAATTCAACATTAGGCGGATTTTTTGGATTTAGTAAATTTATAGTTGTTATTACCACTATATTTTCAGTGAATGACAAATAGCCTGCTTATTAGCCTTTTTTACGATATGGTTGAACCATGAATGATCAAATTAAGCTCGTTTAAAGGACATTATTATGACCACTCTCTCACTTAACGGTTTAAGCGTTGATCAACAACTTGCACAGTTTGTTGAGCAGCAACTTTTACCTGGAACAGGCATTAGCACAGACACTTTTTGGCAAGGTTTTGCTGATATTGTCAATGAACTAACGCCAATCAATCGTGCGCTTCTAGAAAAACGCGAACAACTACAAGCCAAGATTGATGGCTACCATAAGCAGCAACCAGTGTGGGATGCAGCGAATTATCAAGCATTCCTTGAAGAGATTGGCTACCTCGTTCCTGAGCCAGCTAGCTTTAACATCGAAACAGAGCAAGTAGAGCCTGAAATCGCAAGCACTGCAGGGCCGCAGCTTGTTGTGCCAGTGAGCAATGCACGCTTTGCCTTAAACGCTGCGAATGCTCGCTGGGGCTCTTTGTATGATGCGCTATACGGCACTGATGTATTAAGCGATGATGACGGTGCTGAGAAAGGCTCTACATACAACCCTGTACGTGGCTTTAAAGTGATGGCTTATGCCCGCCAGTTCCTTGATAAAGCATTGCCTTTAGCAAATGGCTCGCACATCGAAAGCACCAGCTATGCAGTGGTTAACAATGAGCTTTTAATCACATTACGTGACAGCAGTCAGGTTCGTTTAGCTAACCCTAAACAACTTATCGGTTACCAAGGTGAAGCGCAAAATCCAAGCGCTATCTTATTGAAAAATAATAGTTTACATATTGAGCTGCAAATAGACCACCATCACCCAATAGGCCAAGCAGATAAAGCAGGCCTTAAAGATGTATTACTTGAAGCAGCCCTTACAACGATTATGGACTGTGAAGACTCCGTTGCTGCCGTTGATGCCGAAGACAAAGTAAACGTTTATCAAAACTGGCTTGGTTTAATGCAAGGAAACCTTGTAGAAGCATTTAACAAAGAAGGTAAAACCATTGAGCGTCGTTTAGCAGAAGATCGCCAATATCAAGGTGTGAATGGTGAAACGCTGACACTAAAAGGCCGCAGCATGATGTTTGTGCGTAATGTTGGCCACTTAATGACAAACCCTGCTATCCAAGATAGTGAAGGCAATGACGTGTTTGAAGGCATTATGGATGCCATTATCACTAGCACCGCAGCACTTCATGACTTAAAAGGCACAGGCAGCCTTAAAAATTCAACGGCCAATAGCATTAATATTGTTAAGCCAAAAATGCATGGCCCAGAAGAAGTGGCCTTCACTAATACCCTATTTACTCGCGTTGAGCAGCTATTAGGCTTACCAGCAAACACCATTAAAATGGGGATTATGGATGAAGAACGCCGCACTTCAGCTAACTTAAAAGCGTGTATTTTCGAGGCTAAAAAGCGTGTTGTATTCATTAATACAGGTTTCTTAGACCGTACCGGTGACGAAATTCATACTTCAATGCAAGCAGGTGTAGTACTGCCAAAAGGCGCAATTAAACTTGAACCTTGGATCAGCGCATACGAAGACCGCAACGTAGATATTGGTCTTGCAACTGGCCTCAGTGGTAAAGCACAGATTGGTAAAGGTATGTGGCCAATGCCAGATAAAATGGCGTTAATGATGGAACAAAAAAGTGGTCACCCAAAAAGTGGTGCAAATACCGCGTGGGTGCCCTCTCCTACTGCTGCAACTCTGCATGCAATGCATTATCACGATATTGATGTATTTGCTTGTCAAAAAGCGCTTATGGACCGCAAAGAAGCAAGCCTTACCAGCTTACTCACTCCACCGCTTATGAAAGATGCCAGCAACTTAAGCAAAGAAGATATTCAAGCCGAACTGGATAACAATGCACAGGGTATTTTGGGCTATGTTGTACGTTGGATTGACCAAGGTATTGGTTGCTCAAAAGTACCAGACATCAACCATGTAGGCTTAATGGAAGACCGTGCCACACTGCGTATTTCAAGCCAACACATGGCTAATTGGCTGTATCATGGTGTGTGTTCTGAAGAGCAAATTCAAAAAACCATGGCGCGAATGGCAAAGGTTGTTGATGGTCAAAATGAAGGGGATCCGGCTTACAATAATATGGCTGATTCAGCCGAAACCTTAGCACAAAGTGTTGCTTATCAAGCTGCATTAGCCCTTGTATTAGAGGGAGTTAAACAACCTAGTGGCTATACTGAACCATTATTGCATGCGTTCCGTATTAAGTATAAGTCGTTAAATTAGCCACTACACAACTCCCCTTCGAGTTTCATGTGTCGTTCATAGCAGCCCAAGGGCTGCTTTTTTTTGACTAATATCAATTGAAATCATAACGACAGTGAATAGCCACCATTCATGGCATAATAAAAATCTATTAAAAAAGGGGCATTTGTTACCAAATGCCCCTTTTTAAGTGTTAATTTTTAAAAATTAGTTTTTAACAATCGCATTGTGATAAACGTTTTGAACGTCATCACAGTCATCAAGCATAGAAATAAACTTTTCAAAGTTTGCGATATCATCTGGATCAGTGATGTCAGTATGAACTTGTGGAACAAACGTAATCTCGTCTACTTCAAAGTTAATACCTTCAAATGCTTCTTCAAGAGCAGTTTTTGCTTTGTAGTACTCAGTATGTGGAGCGAAAACTGACACTTTGCCATCTTCTACTTCTACATCAGTTACGTCTACATCAGCCATCATTAGCGCTTCAAGTACAACTTCGTCGTCATCACCTTCAAAGCCTAAAACAGCTAAGTGGTCGAACATATGCGCTACACAGCCCGGTGTACCAATTTTTGAATCTGTTTTTGTAAACGGTAAACGTACATCTTTGATAGTACGGTTAGGGTTATCAGTTAAACAGTCTACAATTACCATACAGTTACCAGGGCCATAGCCTTCGTAACGTGCTGGAGAATAGTCTTCCCCTGCTCCACCGGCTGCTTTTTTGATAGCATTATCGATTACATGTGCTGGAACTTGGTCTTTTTTTGCACGCTCAATAATACGTTTTAGCGCTTGGTTAACTTCTGGATCTGGTTCGCCATTTTTAGCAACAACGTAGATTTCTTTACCGTACTTAGAATTTACTTTAGTTTTTGCATTGGCTGTTTTAGCCATGGCGTTTTTGCGGACTTCAAATGCTCTGCCCATCTTATGCCTCTATGAATACATTTGATAATTGCCGATATTTTAGCAACTCATGACGGCTTGGGCTAGTACTAGGACATTTTGAAAAATAAAAAACTAACAATTAATATCAGGAAAAATAAAAAACAAGACTATTTAACATAACACCTTACTTTCTTGGAATGAATCAACCAAAATTGGCAATTCTGAAAAATGATGCAGTACATAATCAGCTTGATTTGCATATTCAGGAATTTCATGTGGTGCGTATAAACAAGCTCGCATGTTAGCGTTGTGGGCTGCTTGTATATCAAATAAATAATCACCGACATACAGCAACTCAGATTGGTCAAGCTCCCACAGTGTGGCAATCGCATTTAATGCACTTGGATCGGGTTTAGCAGGTGCATCAGAGCGAGTCAAAACAGTTTCTATTGGCAGTGGATTATTTTTTAACTTAATGGCAGCTGCACGGTCGTAATTACGAGTCACAATTGCCATTGGAATATTACTTTCTTTTAGTTTGGTAATCGCATCAGCCACACCAGGCAATAAATGTGCGTGCTGCGCATCAATAAGCTCATGTTGATGGACAATATTCATCGCCTCTTCGCGCATGTAAGGCGAGGGAAGAGTGGCAATATACGCCAACAAATCCTCCTCAAGAGGACAACCCACTTGTGCTTTGATCAGTGAGAAATCCAGCTCTGATGACACCAAAGTGCCGTCTAAGTCAAAAATCACACCACGAATATTGTTATCATAAATACTCATATAAATCCTTGTATATGGCGATTGGGAAATGTTCATACCCACTAATAAGATAGTGTACGATATAGCTTTATTAAAGGATCAAAGGATTAAAAAGCCAAGTTTTTTAATCCTTTTGTATAAGACTAATGAGGTTCTAACGCCTCAAACTTAGCTTCAAGCCAGGTATCATCTTGGCTAAAGGTCAGTGTTTTTACCTTCCCTTTACCCTCAATATTTACCATATTCACTTGTGCAGGCCAAAGGTCGCGAAGTGCTCCGTTGCTCATACGAATGCCATGAATTCCCTTTGGGATCGTGACTTCCTGATAAACCCAAAAGAACTTACCATCAACTTGCGCACCGACTTCTTTCAGCTCAAGTGGCTTACCATCTAAAGTTTGCAGAGCAATATGTGACTCAACATAATCAGCAAAACGCTTTTGGTCGTCTTTATTACTTAAGATATCGGCATTGCCATCAAACAAGTGTTCAACAGCATGCTCAGTATCATGCAAATAAAAGCGATGCATTAGCTCTATGTTGTTGGTGCGTTTGTTAAACAGCACCGTTGTCACAGATGCTTTTAACTGGTGCGCCATGGTTGGCGCACTCAGTAATAAAACAAAAACAATGGCTGCGAAGCGCATTATTGTTGCTCCTGGGCGTCTTTCTCATCACCTTTTTTCAGCTCAGTTTTAATATCTTGCATGATATCGCGACTGACTTTCGCTTTACTCTTCTCACGCTTATACACTTCAATACGCGATGGAATAATACGACGCGGGTAGTTGTTGTTTTCTACATCTACATCCGCTGTTTCCCAGCGTGGGTCCACTGTAACTGACTCTAGATTTTTACCCTTTTCTGTGACAATTAGCTTTTGAACATGCTTGTGGTTACGACGCCAAATTTCAGCCGGAATGTACTGCTCTTCTTTGCTACCATCTTCATAAGTAAGCTCAAGTAAGATAGGCATGACTAAGCCACCTAAGTTTGAGAACTCAAGTACGTAGTAGTTTTTATCTTCTTTGATTGCACGCTCAAACGTTTTGCGTTCCCAAGGCTCTAAACCTTTAAGGAATTTGTTATACGCGTTGCGCTCTTTGTTAGTGACCGTAAAGCGGTCATTTTCGTCATAGAAGTCAGTTATATCTGGGTTTTCTTCAACCCACAGTTTTTTACCTTCTTCTTTATTACGTTTTACGAATAATGGCATTGGCTTATCAGCTTCAATGTCACGCAAACGGCTAAAGTCGATATCAGGGTTTTTCGTGTCTAAACGTAGTTGGTAAACTTTATCTAGCGAGATATCAACGTGATCTGTGGTATAGAACCAGCCACGCCAGAACCAATCTAGGTCAACACCTGATGCTTCTTCCATAGTACGGAAAAAATCAGCAGGAGTAGGGCGCTTGTATTTCCAACGCTGTGCATACTCTTTAAATGCAAAGTCGAATAGCTCACGACCAAGGATCACTTCACGTAATATGTTAAGTGCGGCAGCAGGCTTAGTATAAGCATTAGGGCCTAAACGTAATACGCTGTCTGATTGCGTCATAACCGGCACTTGGTTTTCTGACTTCATGTATTCAACGATATCGCGAGGCTCAACACCCCAAGGAATTGTGTGGTCCCATTCACGACCAGCAACACCATCTAAGAAGCTGTTAAGACCTTCATCCATCCACGTCCATTGACGCTCATCAGAGTTAACCACCATAGGGAAGTAAATGTGACCTACTTCATGGATAACAACGCCGATTAAGAAACGTTTTTCTGCTTGAGAGTAAGTACGTGTACCATCGTCTTGTAGGTCAGTACGCGGACCATTGAAGGTGATCATAGGGTATTCCATACCACCTACAGGGCCATTTACAGACTGAGCCACAGGGTAAGGGTAGTCAAACGAGAAGCGCGAATACACTTCCATCGTATGCACGACAGCTTCAGTAGAGTACTTCTTCCAAAGATCGCCACCTTCTTTCGGGTAGAAAGACATCGCCATCACTAACGGCTGATCTTTACCACCTTGATGATAGCCTTTTGCATCCCACATAAATTTACGTGAAGACGCCCACGCAAAGTCACGGACGTTTTCGGCTTTAAAGTGCCATGTTTTGGTTTTGTCTGTGCCTTCTTTCTCGTTTTCTAATGCTTCTTCTTCAGTCACGATGAAAACAGGGCGTTTAGCATCTTCAGCTTGCTCTAGGCGTTTGCGCTGCGTACTAGTCAGAACACTGCTTGGATTATCAAGCATACCCGTTGCCGATACGATATGGTCAGCAGGAACGGTTAATTCAACGTCGTAGTTACCAAATTCAAGGGTAAATTCACCACTACCTAAGAAAGCTTTGTTCGTCCACGCTTCATAGTCAGTGTATGCAGCAAGGCGAGGGAACCACTGCGCTAATAAGAAGATATCGTTGCCATCTTCTTCAAAGTGCTCATAACCAGAGCGGGCGCCAACGGCATCTTCTTCAACAATGTTAAAGGCGAAGTCCATGCTGAACTCAACGTCTTTACCCGGTTTAAGCGGCTCGTTTAAGTCAATACGCATTAAGGTATCAACGACTGTAACTTTAAGCTCTTTTCCGTCTTCGTCTTTAACATTGGCGATTTGATAACCCAGCTCGTTGTCGGCCATAAATTGCTGACGACGTAACTGACCTAAGCTCAATTTGGTTGATTTTGGCTGAGGGTCACCTTGCAATGTTTTACCATTGAAAGTTGATGTCATTTCAGCAATTGAGTCAGATTTAAAGATATTTTGGTCAAGCTGTAGCCAAAGGTACTTTAAGGTGTGAGGTGAGTTGTTTTTGTATTCAATTGTCTGGCTTGCTGTTAAGCGACGTTTCTTTTCATCAAGCTTAGCATCAATATCGTAATTTACCTGTTGCTGCCAGTAGTTTTCAGCAGGGGCACCCGCAGCACTTCTATATACGTTTGGAGTTGGGAGTGCTTCGTCAAGTTGACGAAACTTATCAACAAACGAGCCTTTAGTTTGCTCTACCGATGACGCCATGACTGCTGAAGACACTGCCAAAGGCAATACCAAAGCACTCAAATGGAGAACTGCTTTTTTCATTGTTAATCCTGTAAATTAAGTGTAAGCCTACCATCTCAAACAGCTAACAAGGTTGCAATAAAATCACGATAAAATGCTAGTTTTTTAGGTTAGTATTCGTCTTTGTGCAATGAATCGTTTATGGAGCCATATGCCTCTACTTTTGGGTTGTGTAAAGGGGGTTTACAAACAGATTGGTTGTTTTTAGTTCAGCACTAATTCATTGCAAAGTATTACAGTTAGTATTAAGCCAACTTGGTTAAATTTTATTTAACAGTAATAAAGGTGATTAGATGAAGTTTTATATTGTAAAAAAAGACTCTCGTTTAGCCGCTATTCCTGCGCAAGAATCGATTTTAAACGAGTACAAAGAACGTGGCTTTGAATATGTTGAAGTGATCAATGCATGTGATAAAGACGATGCATTAGCACGCACATCTCCCTGTTCAAAATGGACTAAAAAAGGGCTGTTTTTAGGCTCATCTTTAGTGATTTTGACTCTAATCCTCATTATTTTCGCAATAAATTAATTTTTGCGACATTTTCTATTGAAATTTACTGCCATTTGTATTTAAAATCGCCCACTTTTTTGATTTTGGGTCAATACAGAAGCTGTATTTATCCCAAAAATGTGTCGGTAAACAGCTTAGAATTCGGTGGGCTTATGGATTTCTATATCCTAAAAAAACAACAAGAACTAATTGCAATTCCAGCGGACGAACAAAATTGTAAACAGTACCTAGATTCAGGGTATTTTTATATTGATAAAGTAGCGGCATGTAATGAAACGAATGCCCTTAAAATTCTACAAGCAAAACAAACCAAAGCGCTTAAAGTTCCATTGATTATGGCGTTGTTAGCTCTACCTATGGTGGTTTTTGCTTGGTATAGCTTAAGTTAACAAACCAAGCTGGGCATCTTGGCTCAGCTTAGGTATATTGACGCTCTTAATAAATAATAAGAGCGTTTAATGAAAGTCCTTCATACATCTGATTGGCATTTAGGCCAGCAATTCTACGAGCACTCCCGATTCGATGAGCATCAAGCATTTCTAGCTTGGTTAACCGATACGCTTGTCTCAGAACAGATCGACTTATTACTGGTTGCGGGTGACATTTATCATACGGCAACGCCACCTGCCAGTGCAGAAAACCAACTCTATCAATTTATTAAAACCACTAAGCAGCATTGCGCTGACTTACACATAGTGATTATTGCAGGTAATCACGATTCAGCAAATCGTATTATGGCGGCAAAACCTTTATTAGCTCAGTTTGATACCCATGTTGTTGGCCGCTTTGATAGCAATGCCCCTCATGAAGTAGTACTGCCAATCAGCACAAAAAACGGCGATGCGAATGTTGTTGCTATGCCATTTTTACGTAGTAGTGATTTAAGCAGTTATAACCGCCAGCAAGAGCAGCCGCTAACATACAATCAAGCAGTAGCCCTTGCCTACAAAGATGCATTACAAGCAGCAAGCGAATTACCAAACGCGCCATTAATTGCCATGGGCCACCTGCATGCAAAAGGCGGAGATATCTCATCTGATTCTGAACGTAACTTAGTGATTGGTGGTGAAGATGCGATATCGGCAAGCATATTTACTGATCAACCTGATTATGTGGCGCTAGGGCATCTTCATAAAGCACAAACCGTCGCGAAGAAAGAGACCATTCGCTACAGTGGCACGCCAATGCCGATGTCATTTTCTGAAAGACGCTATCAGCATCAAGTTGTGATTGTCGATCTTAGTGACTCAGGTACTTCTGTAAACCCCCTTTACATCCCTAGCTTTTGTAAAGTTATGTTGCTACCAGAAAAAGACTGTGTGCCACTAAACGAACTCTGTGAGCTTATAAAACAGCTCGATTTAACAGATGAAGATTTAGCGCCATACCTGCGGGTTAAATTGAGCGCCCATGACACTGACACCACTTTCAGAGAGCAAATAGAACAAGCCCTTGAAGGTAAGCATGTTAAGTTCTGCGGCATTGAAAGGGTGAGACAGCAGAGTAATCAGCAAGACGATGAACAAACCCTATTTGAAGATGTCTCGCAAATTGAAGCGCTAAACCCACATTCACTTTTAGAGCAAGCATTTGCAAACAATAAAGATATGGCAGGGCAGGCGGTGCCAAAAGAGCTAGAAGGTTTACTTAGCCAAGTGATCGATGAATTGAATGCAGAGGACCTACTATGAAAATTTTAGCAATTCGTGTTCATCAACTCGCCTCTATCTTAGACGCCGAAGTCGACTTTAATGCTTCACCTTTAAAAGAAGCTGGGTTGTTTGCCATCACGGGTGATACCGGCGCGGGTAAAAGTACTTTGCTCGATGCTATTTGCTTAGCACTTTATAACAAAACAGCACGGCTACGTGGTGATACAGGCAATAAAATTGACTTTAATGGCGACAATATCAAACTCAATGACTCGCGAAACTTACTACGACGCGGGGCAGGGCAGGGCTTTGCCGAAGTCGACTTTATTGGCCAAGATAAACAACAGTACCGAGCAAGATTAAGCTTTAGCCGAGCGCGTAATAAAGCCGATGGTAAATTACAGCCTGCACAACATAGCCTTTATTCATTACCTGATGAAACCCTAATCGCTGATAGAAGCGCGGCAGGTAAAGAAATCGAGCGCATTATTGGTTTGAGCTTTGAGCAGTTCTCACGAGCTGTACTACTTGCGCAACATGAATTTGCAGCATTTTTAAAAGCAACAGGGGATGAGCGTGCGCAACTACTTGAATGCTTAACGGGCACCGATAAATTTAGCCGTATTGGTCAGCGAATTTTTGAACGCCACCGTGAACAGCTGCAAGCATTAGAGCAGTTAAAATTAAGTTTAAGTAATTATCAGGTTTTAAGTCCTGAACAGGTCGAAACGAAACAAGCAGAACAAAAAGCGCTTGAGGCTAAACTTGCTGACTTACAAAAACAAATAAAACAATTTGAACAGTACCAAGCTTGGTATAAGCAAGCATCTCAGCAGCAGCAACAGCTGAACCAAGCTGAGCAAGCAAAGCAAGAGTTACAGCTGCAAATGCACGCGCTTGCTGAAAAAGCCACTGAAGCCAAACAAGCCCAGCAATGCTTAGAAATAAAAGATAACCGTGAACGCGTAGCGACAATTACAGCTCAACATGGGCAACTTATTAAAAACCGTGAGCAGCTTTTAAACGTTGACCATAAAACACTGATCAAAGACGCTGAGCAAACACTTGAAAAGCAAACCGCGCAACTTAACCAAGCAAAGCAAGCACAAAAAGACGCGCAACCTATTATTAGCCAGGCCCGTGAGTTAGATAAGCAACTTGCCGTATTAAACCAGCAAGCAGCGGCGCAAAAAGTACAAGCTGATAAAGCGAAACACCATCATCAAGAGCTGACTAATACACTAAATAGCCATAAAGCCGAGCAGCAAAAACAGCTCGATCAACAAGCACAAATAAATAGCTATTTAGAAACACACGCACAATGGCAACCATTAGCGAAAGACTGGTCATTCTATAAAAGTGAGTTAAGCCGCTTTAGCCAGCAACAGCACACACTTAGCCAATCACAGCAAAACGTAAAGTCTCTTCAGCCTAAGATTGATGAGCAGCAAGCAGCTGCGCAGCAGTGTAAAACTCAATACCAAGCCCTTGAGCAAGAAATTAAGCGCCTAAATGAGCAAGATACCGCCTTTAAATCGAGTTTAAACACCCAATCAATGGCGGATATTGATGCGGGGCTTGAGGCGATTAAACACCTGATTGAAAAGCGCCAAGTATGGCAAACTAATCATCAGCAGTTAAAAAATTGGCAAACCCAGCTAAACACATTAAGCCAAACTGAGCAGCAACTGCAAACAGCACTAAAAGATGCGCAGCAAGGGGCAGAGCAAGCACAGCAACAGGTTTCGCTTTGTGAGCAAAACTTACAGCAAGTGCAGTTAAGAGCCAGTGAAGGGGTCAGCCAGTTACGTGCCACTTTAAAAGCAGGGGAGCCGTGTGCAGTATGTGGCTCAAAAGAGCACCCGTTTATGCATGAAGAAATGGTAAACGAGCAATTTAGTCAACTTATTAACGACTTTACCAGGGAGCTAACTAACGCCAAACAGCACTTAAAAGCTCAGCAAGCATTACAGCAAGCTAAAAGTAATGAGCTGGCGGCATGCAGCCAACAGATAAGCTCGTTAACTGGGCAAATCTCAGAACTGAGTGCTCAACAACAGAGCCTCAAAGAAACCATGGCGGCTAATCGTACTGAGCTAAATGATTTAACCGAAGATCAGTTAAACGAGCGTCAGCAACAGCTAAGCTTGCAAAAACAGCAATATTACAAAACCCTCGAGCAGCAACAACAACTCCAAAACACGCTTGCGGCTAAGCAAGCTGAGTATAATCAGCAAGGGCAAGCGCTTCATAGCAAAGAGCAGCAGTTAAACGAATTACAGCAACAGCTGAATAATCAGCAAACACGTTTAAACGAGCTCAATGATGAGCATCAGCAGCTTTATACGACACTGAATCAACAGTTCACTAGTGTACCTTGGTGGCAGGCACTCAATACACAAAGCATTTCTTTAGAGGTCATTGCAGAGCACGTTGAGGCTTATCAAGCTTCGCTGCAAACGGCGGATGAGCTTAAAACTAGCTTAAAAGCCATTGAGCAGCACCTTGCACATGTAACGCCGCAGCTAAACGAAGCACATACCTATTTAACTCAGTGCAACGAGCAACTAAGCCAAACTCAAATAGAATTAACGCAGATAAAATCAAAGCGCGAGGGCTTATTTAGTAACGCGGCGATATCAGTAGATGAGTTTATAGCAGAGCTTGAAAAGGCGATAGATTCAGCGCAGCAGGCACTGCAACTTGCCCAGACAACCCATAGTAACGCGGTAAAGGCGCGTGACGAACAAGCCATTCAAATCGCCAATTTTGACGAGCGTGAAAACGAGCTAAACGCTGAGCAAGCGGCGCTTAATGAGCGCTTTAGTCTGTGGTTTAACGATTTTAAAGCGCAGCACCCAAGCTTGGATGAGCAAGCCGTTAGTCAGCTATTAACAATAAGCCCCGCTGAAATTAAACAAACTCTGGCAGATTACAACACCGCCGAGAGCAGCTTAAAAGACGCTGAGGCTCTTTTAAAACAACGACAACAGGCGCTGGCTCAGCATCAAAATGATAAGCCAGCTCTCGGTGAAGATGAGCTGCAATTACAGCTTAATCAAGCCACAGAGCAACAAGTACAAGCGAATAACGCATTATTGCAAGTTGCGACTGAGCTTAAAACCCATCAACAAAATAGCCAAGCGCTTGAAGATAAACAAAAGCAATTAATGAAGCAGCAAAAAAGCTATGAGCACTGGCATTTACTCAATAAGGTACTCGGTGATGCCAGCGGCAAAACCATGCGTAATTTAGCGCAAACGCAAACCTTAAAAATACTGCTGCATTATGCGAATAGTCACTTACAAACACTAAATAAGCGTTACAAATTAACAGCCATAGGGCAAACGCTCGATATCGCTATTATCGATAAAGACATGGCCGATGAGCAGCGCTCTGTTAATACATTATCGGGCGGTGAGTCATTTTTAGTGTCGTTAGCACTGGCGCTAGGGCTTGCTTCGTTGTCGTCGAATAAAGTGCAAATAAACTCTTTGTTTATCGACGAAGGGTTTGGTACGTTGGACAGTGAAACGTTAAGCATCGCGATGGATGCTCTTGATTCTCTACAAGCACAAGGCCGCAAAGTGGGGGTTATTTCGCACGTATCAGAAATGACCGAACGCGTTGCCACGCAAGTGCATGTGGCGAAAAAACCAGGTGGTTATTCGACCATCTCTGTTATTTAAAGGATTAGCATGCCAACTTTTAATCATGAAGAAGCAAGTCACTACGACGAACGTATTTTGCGACTAGTTCCAGGTTATGAGCTATTACATCAAGCAACCGCAGCCCAATTAGCAACCACGCTGAGCGATGATGCGTGCATTTTAGTGGTTGGTGCCGGAACAGGTAAAGAAATCATCGAATTAGCAGCGCTAAAACCAAGCTGGCAATTTATTGCTCAAGATATTTCACAAGACATGCTCGATATTGCCGAGCAACAGTTTGGCCAGCATAACATCAGCGATCGCGTGACAGTACACTGCGGTGATATCAACGATATCGACACTCAATGTGACGCCGCACTGTGTCTTCTAGTAATGCACTTTGTTGAAGATAACGGCGATAAAAAAGCGCTGTTAAAAGCGATTCACAGCAAACTTAAAAAATCGAGCAACTTATATATTGCCGATTTAATGCGCCCTGAAACCGCTTTTGAGCGCGAATCTCAACTACAGCTGTGTACGCAGTTAGGTTTAACCGAAGCCGGTACAGAACGCATGCGCCACAACCTAGAGCACGAGTTTTACCCATTAGACCGCATTCGTTTTGCAGAGTTAATAAATGAAACCCGCTTCAGCACCCCAAAACAGTATTTTAAAGTGCTTGGTTTTGCAGGGTATGTGGTTGGGAGTTAGCTAGGTTCTAGAGCTGTCAGCTTTCAGCCGTCAGCTTTCAGCCGTCAGCTCTCAGATTTAAAACCGAAAGTTAGCGAGCTACGAGGGGAAAGGGGAAAGTTAGCGAGCTACAAGTGGAAAGAGTAAAGTTACATCACGTAGGCGTGAAATTTATTTCGCGTGATTTATGTTATTTAATTTAACTCTTTTAACTTGCTAACTTTACTTGGTAGTAGTGTTGAATCTTAGCGTGAATAACAGTTTTGTACCTTGAGTCAATCAACTTATTTCTAGACAAAGGCATGTTAGCTCGTCGGTTGTATTAGGTGAATTTCTCATAAAACTTTCTATGCACTAACGCCGCAATATGGGGCGGTTAAATATAGTGGCGATGGGTTGAAACATGCGAAAATCGCCTCTTAGTTTTGGTGTCCAACGGCGACTTGTTAAGTTTGTTATGTTTCTGCATGCTCAAGCCGATGTTGAATTTTCATGAACACATTGAGACACTCTTCAACTATATTTTGCTTAGGGTTTTGAACAACAAACAAATATATAATATGTATCAAGAAGGTAGCTCCTAGGTGCCTTTCTAAAAGCTCACCGATACTTCGAACGCATGGGATTGCTGTGTCAGATGCGTAAAGCATCTTATTACGAATATTGGCAACTTCCTTAATATGCCCGAAGATTGACGAAATCCCTTTATCCTGAGCCACTTTTTTCACATCTCTTAGATAGTCTTTAGCTTTCCCTGAAGGATCTACCGAGACTAAATTTAATGGTGGGTCAGGATAAATATATGTATCGATCCCATTGACCCCTCCAATAAACATTCGAGTTTTTATTAATTCGTTATTTTCATCACTTGGAATCTCAAATGTTATCTCGATTGGTAGCTCATGCTTCAAAATGTTGAGCGTTTCTCCCACTAACATAAGGAATGGATATACACCTGCCTTGTGTTTGTGAACGTTTTTCTTCAACGCTTTTGATGCTGTGTATTTTTTGTTCTTTAGGGCTTGAAATAGAGCTGTAGATGCCTCTTCCTCAGCGGTGATAGCTAAGAATGCAGATATTTCTGGCATTGAATCAGCCAGTTCAAAAGCTCTGTGAAGATGTTGGATGCTCGACTTTGCAGCATAGCCAGCAGGGCCTTTAGTTTTAGATGACACTTCTAAAACCTTCTTCTGAAACTCAGTTAACACCATAAGCTCCCTAAAAACCTACGCCCGCAACAACGGTAAATTACAGTGAGGTATTTTTGTGTAAAATGGCGAAGCCAACAAAAAATGCCTAACGGAGATTTGTCCGCGGCTTGCGTTTATTGTATGCAAACTTACCTGAAAAGCTCTAAGATTTCTTCACTGTTATAATTAACACTTAGTTGATTACAACCTTCAGATATTATTTGAACATCGACAAATGAATCTTGAGCTGCACTATACATTTTTGCATCCCAATTTGCTGAAGTTAAACCAGACTTAAGGCCTTTTAAAACTACTAACCCGACTGCTTTAGCATTGTTATCATGAGAATGAACAGAGATTTCGCCTTTACTTAAGTCGACTAGCAATTTTGCTAGCTTAGTTGAATGTTTCCAAATACCAGAGATATCGCAGTCAGCTTGAACCTCTGAGGAATAAATTGAGGTTACTAAAAGAGAACTTAAAACTAAGAATCTGAGCATGAGTATCCTTTGCATAGCGCTTGCAGCAGCGAAGATTGTTACGAGTCCTCTGACTGCACTTGTTATACCAATTTACATATTGTAGTACTTTGTTCCAAAGCTCACTGATAGCGGAGCTCCATCATATAAACAACTAGCGGTAACTTTCATTCGCTTTTTATGATCATAATATGTATGAAAATTAGTTCTTTTCTTGACGAGCTCTAGTTCGTGAATACCGATACTTAAAGCACCCAATAAAGCTTCACTGTTGAAGTCTTCACTTTGTGAATGTGGAGCTGTTTGGAGTAAATCCACTTCCACAAAACTCACAAAATTCCCTTCTCCCCATAAAATCATTTTACAGTGTTTACTCTCAACAATTATATTTCGAGCTTCATTTGCTTGAACACCAACAATCTTTTCTACATCGCTCAATACCATGCCAAGATACTGATAAGGCCTATGAAATGGAGAGGACATAATCGGTAAGCCTATCATGTTTGCAGAATCTAGAGATTGACCTAAGTTTGATGACGTCTGCGGAGCAACAACATTCTTATTAAATACTATTCCCATACTGGTAACTAGTCTTTTCAACTCATCATCGTATGAATTAGCTTTCGAAAAATTACTGTACAATTTCCCTATCAGAAAACTTGGCAGATCAACATCTTCAAGAATTATTGGTAGAATTTTTATCTTTCCTGCAATCTGATAATTCATCGCAACATCAAGCTCATTTACGACCCAAGGGGCATTTACTGAATTACTTGATAGGATTACAGCAAAATAGTCTACGTTATCAATTCCCTCTCTAATTTTTTGTACAAGAGAATCACCAATTTTCATTTCTGCTTCATCTAACCAAACTCTTATTCCATGACTTTCAATATCAATGGCAAGGCGCCTGACAAAATCCTTATCCTTGTGATTGTGGCTGAGAAATACACTCGTGCCCATAACTCCTCCTTATTAGTATAATGCTCTTCTAAAGGCTAAAAATGCTTGACTAAATTTAGCGACAAATGAGTGCTGTCAAGCGTTTTTCATTCAGGTGTTTGTTATATGCTATTTATCCTGCTCAAAATCAGGTTATAAAGATCTAAATGACCATCAAAATCTGGTTCTTGCTCACGATAGGTTCCATGCTTTTTAGCTACTTGAGCATAGGCAAAAATCCATTCTGATGAATGCTTATTTTGAACAGTGATTCTTGCATTAGTTATATTTGAAAACTGAGAACCGGTGATGTCGACGTACTTATCATCAACTTCGAGCCATGCATGACTCTTGATATATGGAGATTCATCCGAATCAACATTAGCGCTAATTAGCTTAACATTCTCAGCGCCTTGCTGTTGCAGATACATTCCCAATAAACTTGAGGATAAGAAACACGAGCCATTAGGGAAGCTATTTAAACCAGCCCAAGCAAAACCACCCAACTTAATTATTTTGTATGACTCAAACTCTACTAGATAAGACAGCGCATTTCTAAATTTGTGAACTTCCATGTGATATTTCACTCAATCCTCCATTGCATATAACAATTTTATTGTGCGCTTCGCACATCTTTTTGTCGATATCACGCTCATATATTTAATAAACTTATTATTAACAAATAACGTAATGCATTGCTAACTATAAATTTTTATTGATACTAAAGATGTTCAGAAAGAAAAATGGCTCAGCGCTGATTTTTATCGGTACTAAAGATGTTCAGAAAGAAAAATGGCTCAACGCTGACTTTCATCATATTTGCAGGGTATGTGGTTGGGAGTTAGCGAGTAATGAACCATCGCGCGAAATAAATTTCACGCCTACGCGATGTAAAATCGCTGCTACATCAAGGCTCGCTAACTTTCCCCTTGAAACTCGCTAACTTCCGAGAGCCTAATACCCCGCAGCCTGACCGTCTTTACGGGTTTCTGATGCGCCGTAATAAACGCCGGTTTTTGGGTCTTTCAATATTGCTTGATAACCACCGTATGGGCCAACCGCGTCTTGTAAGGTGTGGCCTTTTTTCATTAACTCACGGCGGGTTTCCATTGAAAAACCTGACTCTAAGCTAACAAAACCACCGTCTTCCATGATCTCACCGGTTGGCTGCGATGAACCTGTGTGCAAAATACGCGGTGCATCACCGGCTTCTTGTAGGTTCATGCCAAAATCAATCATGTTAATAAGTATTTGAGCATGCATTTGTGGCTGTGTGGCACCGCCCATCACGCCATAACTCATATATGGCTTGCCATCTTTGGTGACAAACGCAGGAATGATTGTATGAAATGGTCGTTTGCCTGGCTCATATTGGTTCATGTGGCCTTTTTTCAGCGCGAACATTTCGCCACGGTTTTGCAATACAAAACCTAATTTGGCTGGTGTCATACCTGAGCCCATACCACGGTAATTACTTTGAATAAGCGAAACCATATTGCCGTCTTTATCGGCAGTCGTCATATAAATGGTATCACCTTCTACAGGGCCTGCATGGTCACGTTTTGCGGCTTTATTAGGGTCTATCAGTTTGCGTCTTTGGTCAGCATATTGCTGCGAAATAAGTGTTTGCACTGGAATCGTATTAAACGCTGGATCGGCGTAGTACTTTGCACGATCTGCAAACGCGAGCTTTTTCGCTTCAACAAAGGTGTGTACGTATTCTGGGCTATCAAAACCCATTGCTTTGATATCGTAACCTTCAAGAATATTCAAAATTTGCTGTGCAGCAATACCTTGACCATTTGGTGGTAATTCCCAAAGCGTATACCCTCTATAATCGGCGCTTACAGGCTTAACCCATTCACTATGGTGGGCAGCTAAATCTTCATAGGATAAGTAGCCGCCGTTTTCTTTCATGTAGCGACCAATTTCTTTAGCAATATCGCCTTTATAAAAAGCATCGCGGCCGTCCTTGGCAATTTTACGATAGGTGTTTGCAAGGGCAGGGTTCTTAAAGATCTCTCCTTTTTCTGGCATTGCCCCATCAGCCATATATACATCTTTAAAGCCTGGATATTTACCACGCGCCGCCACACTTTTTTGCATGTAATAGGCAATCAGTTCAGACACTGGGAAGCCATTTTCAGCGTAGTCGATAGCAGGCTGCAGTAAGGCTTTCATTGGTGTTTTGCCAAACTTTTTATGTAACTCAAACCAACCATCTACTGCACCAGGTACCGACACAGGCAAGGGCCCATAAGCAGGAATAGTGTCACCTTGTGCTTTTAAAGTATCAAAAGACAAGCTTTGAGGTGAACGACCAGAGGCATTTAAGCCGTATAGTTGCTTACTTTTGTTATCCCAGACAATGGCAAATAAATCGCCACCAATTCCACACCCTGTCGGCTCAACGAGCCCCAGTACTGCATTAGCAGCAATCGCCGCATCAATGGCATTACCACCGTCTTTTAGTACTTGTAAGCCAACCTGCGTAGCTAATGGCTGTGATGTGGCAACCATACCTGATTGTGCGATGACTTCAGAACGACTGGCAAAATTATGGCCAGTGATGCGATCGTAAGCTTGAGTAGCACCTGTTGTACCTAAGCATACCGCTAGTACTAAGCTTTTTATATGTGAAGCTGGTTTCATCGTTATTGCCCTTTTTTATTGTTTTATTCACTATAAAAAGCAATTTAAAGCTAAGCAAAAGCTTTGCGTCCGAAGACCAAAAAATACGACTATTGCCAGAAACCCAGCTATATTAGACTCTCTTCAAGAGAAAACTAATAAATAGCGGTACCGGTAAAACACTCTTTTAACATAGCGGATGCATAAGGATGGCTTTGCTGAGCTGAAGGTATAAACTGACTAACAATATCGCCAACTTGGTTGGTTGCTTTTAACTGCTTTAAATGACTTTGTAACTCTTTTACGGTTTCAATTGATGTGCTTTTATTCAGAGCTAAGTAGTTCCCAGCCAGTGCAGGGTGGTTAAGCGCAAATACCGGAGCTAACTGTTCGGGACTCAACCCCACTTTTTCTAACTGAGAAGCCAATGTTAAAGCCGAGCCAATTAATAAGTCGTGCTCGCCTCTTTTAAACATTTTTAGCTCCTCAAATTTTTTAGAGTAAGTTAAAAAATGCTGACCTTCTTCCAGATTTAAATCCATTAAAACGGAGTGATATACATCTCCCCGCGCCACACCTACGGTGTAATTTCGTAAAGACGCCATACTATTCACAGTTATATCTGAGCGAGTCGCTAACTTATAAAAACATGTTTGGCCAGAGGCTAATGGACCAACCCAATAAAACTTAGATTCTCTTTGTACTGTGCGTGAAGTTGAAAAGATGCCAGTATCTGCTCTCGTAGAGACGAGTTGCATCGCTCTTTTCCAGGGGTATAAGTCAATAGTGCAATGTAAACTTGCTTTTTCGCAAAGAAGCCGAATGATCTCTGTGTTAATTCCTGTAATTTGGTCTTCTTTTTCGAAATTATAGGGAGGGAAAGACTCTGTATAAAGTGCCAGTGTTTTTTGCTTAGCAAACACATCCCCTACAAATATAAAAAACAACACGCTTAGAAGACGTATTAACATAGTCAACTCCAAACAAGGTCTATCACTCTAGTCATGTTTAACAATGCGGCTCAGCTGTTTATTTAGGGTATTCAAGCAAAATGGCTTAATAATAAAACCATTCACTTTGGCGCTAATCATATCTGTAACGGTCTGTTTACTGTCTTCGCATGTAACCATTAAAACAGGAATGTTATGAAAATCAGGGCTATCACGCATTTGCATAAGTAAGCATTTGCCATCCATTTTTGGCATATGCAAATCAGTAATGACTAGGTCAAAATGTTGTTTCCCTAATAATTCGATAGCTTGATTGCCATCAGTCGCTTCTGTAATGTCATCATAGTTTAGACGGCGCAGCATGTTTATTAGAACATGGCGCATCAAAGGCATATCATCGACGACAAGAATTTTCATACTAAGCACACTAGCTTTTATAATATCTTAAGCTTAGTTTGCATATTCAATAACGCAATGAAGTATTTAAGCCAAAACATCAGCCACTAATTGGCTTAGTCGAGCAATCTTAATATTACTCAATTGCCGATAATCGAAGTAAGGGCATACGATAACCTTGTCACTCTTGCTAATGGCAAATTCATCATCTAACCAAGTTAGTGGTGAATTAAGCAGCCCTGATTGAATCAGTTTTTTAGCATGGGTACGACCTGCAATAATATGCAATTGGTTACCTTCATCTAAAAGTGGCGGACTAAACAAAAGCGCAGTGCGGCTGTTAGTTTGCAGTAATAAATCATCTCGGAAGGTTTGCCAGTCACACGCTTGCTTTGCAAATTTAAAATGTTCACTAGGCAGAGCAAATAATACCTTGGCATATACGTTAAAAACTTTTCTCCAGCCATTACCGCAAGCTTGATTTATGCTATTAATTTCGCTTGCTTGCATTGCATGCAAAAAATTGAGTGTTTGCCACGGCACCATAGGTGGGCGCTTTTCAATGTATACCGCTACAGTGAATTTGCTGTCTCCAAAACCCTGTAGCTGCTTCTTTATGTCCATCATAGTTTTTTAGCTAGAATGCGATCTAAATTATTAGCAAAGTTTTGCCTGTCGGCTTGGCTTAGAGGCGGTGGTCCTCCAGACATTTCAACTCCACTAGAACGCATTGTTTCCATAAAATCTCGTACGTTTAATCTAGAGCGAATATTCTCCGTGGTATAAAGCTCTCCACGAGGATTCAGCGCTTGTGCATTTTTTTCTATTACTTCTGCGGCAAGTGGAATATCCCCTGTGATAACGAGATCACCCGCTTCAACGCGTTTCACAATCTCGCTATCAGCAATATCAAACCCTGATGAAACTTGTATACGCGAAATAAACTTTGAGGGTGGCACACGCATCGCATGATTAGCAACCAGCGTTGTAACTGTTTGCGTGCGCTCTGCTGCGCGAAATAATATCTCTTTGATAACGGTAGGACAGGCGTCCGCATCAACCCAAATTTTCATAGCACTCTCGACAGAATTTTTAAGTGTGAGATAGTTTACCGTAATTGAACTTATTTACCGCTATTAACGTATTAAAATATTTGATATTAAAAGGAGCTTTACGTGCGCAACTTCCATAAACTTCTCATTATAGCAATTACCTCTACGATACTCTCTGCCTGTACTGGCACTCCAGAGAATATAAAACCGGTTGAAAACTTTGAACTCAATAAATACACAGGTACCTGGTATGAAATTGCGCGGCTAGACCACTCTTTTGAGCGTGGCTTAGAAGGAATAACAGCTCAATATTCAGTTAATCCGGATGGCAGTGTAAAAGTAATTAACAAGGGCTACAATCTTGAGGAACAGGCATGGGAGCAAGCCCAAGGCAAAGCTAAATTTGCGAGCAAACCTAATATAGGTCATTTAGAGGTTTCTTTCTTTGGCCCATTCTACAGCTCGTATGTCATTTTTGAATTAGATAAAGAAAATTATCAATATGCATATATCACTGGCTACAACAAAGAATATTTATGGTTTTTATCAAGAACACCCAAGGTGAGCAAAGCACAATTAAAAGACTTTAAAGACACAGCTAAAAAATATGGCTTTAAAACCGAAGAATTAATATTCGTTGAGCATGACGAACTGTAAAGGGGATTTACAGATTGTCTTTAAAACATCATGAATGCGTAACACAACTGTCATTGAACCAAGGCAAACTCTGCTTTATTAAATTGAAGCAACATGTAATCCCCCCAATTTAATTCCCTGCTCGGGTAGGCTATGCCTACCCATTTTTTCAGATCAGTTTTTTACTAACTAAGCTAAAAAATCATTACCGAAAAGCAACTCAACAGTAAAATTGATAAATTGAGTATACTTATATGCTTTACCCATGAAACGGTAAAACTATATAAAATCATGAGCATAAGTACACTTAGCGCCATATAACCGCAAAATAATAATGCACCATATCCACCTTCGCTCAATACAGATAACACTAAACTTAGTAAAATAGTGATCCAGCCTGTAGTTAAAAAGCTATGTCGCTGTTTATCAGTTAGCTTTTTTTTAAAAACTTCACGAAAATGGTTAAACTTTGCTAAAGCAAAACAATTAAATGCCATAAAGCACAAGCTAAACTGCAGTAATTCCATCATCCTTGTTGCTCCTTAAGCTCCTTGGGCTTTTGAAAACGGCGAGTACTTACTTTTTTGCTAGCAGTACGTAATTTTTTGCCCTGTAAAATAAACAGGCTTCCCGCAATAATGAAACCAAAATCAACGCAAAACAGCGCCCAGTTTTGAGTTAGTAAATAACTGATCCAATCACCTTCTGTTGTCATAGCATTTACTAAAGGAACAGCAAAACATACCAATGCGTTAAGCCACGCAGCTAATTGCCATTGACGTTTGGAGCTACTTATTATTGCCAGCACAGTCATTGCTAACCATGCGAGGAAGAACACGAGTATTTCTTTATCGGCACGCGCTACCATCTCTAAAGGTAATAATCGATTAGCAATAAAAAATGATGCCGTAGCAAATGGTAACCCCATCAGAGTAGCTAGATTTAACGTTTCTACTAATTTCAAGCCAACCCCAGCTTGCTGCTGCGGCTTTAAACGCTCTCTTAAACGTTTAGCCCACATAATGCAGCCTGTAGCAATCATTGCGCAGCCAGCGATACCACATAAGAAATATAGCCAGCGTAATAATGGGCTAGCTAGTCGCCCTGCATGTAATGCTGTCATCGAATCATAAAAGCGTGCCGATGCCGACCAGTCCTTACCTTGCTCAGCGAGTAATTCGCCAGTACTACCTGAAAATAAAAATGCCGCCCCATTATCCACAACTTCTTTACCTGTATTCAAATACACACTCACGCGTGATGACTCTTTGTTTGCATCGCGAATAAAGAAAAAGCCAATATCAGCATCAGGTGACCTAGTATAAACCTGATCTAAAATAGTATTCATGCTCACTAGTGGCGCAGGAACATCACTCGATTCGACACGAGCCCTGATAGGACTTGCCTCGTTAAACATTTGTTGTAGCCCCTTCTCATACACCGTTTGAGCAGGGTAGGGGAAAACCATAAATATTAACGTTATCAAGCCTGTATACGTAATCATAATATGAAATGGTAAGGCTAATACCGATGATACATTATGAGCATCAAGCCAACTGCGACTTCCTTTGTTTTTTCTAAAGCTAAACATATCTTTAAAAATACGCTTGTGAATAACAACACCTGTAATCAAAGCAATCAGCATAAATAATGATGCTAGACACACTAGCCAACGTGCAGTTCTGACATCGATGTAATGTAAATCAAAATGCAGTCGATAGAAAAAATACCCGCCTTTGGTCTCTCTAGGCGGCGCAATTTCCTCTTTTGTAGCAGGGTCTAAATAAGTCTCAGTAAATTTAGCGCGTCGTTGCTCTGGCTGCTTAGGCTCAGCATAACTATAGGTATATAAAGGGTTACGAGGCTCAGGTAAATAAATACGCCATGATGATGAGTCTGCTGCTTTATTTTGCAACTGCTCTACGGCATAGTTAATTTGCTGTCTTTGCTTATCTAGACGGTTATCTTGATGAGTAATAGTGTGCGTTTCTGGCTCAGACCAATAAGTAATCTCGTCTTTAAAAAAACTGATTGTGCCAGCAAAAAAAATTAAAAATAATAACCAACATACTAACAAACCAACCCAAGTATGTAGCCAGGTCATTGAGCGAAAAAAGTTCTCTTTCATAACCAACCCTTAATCAACGAAAGAATTACAAACTGAACACCTGTAGTTAGTAAAATAGTGATCCAGACACGCTTTAATGACTTAACCGCAAACACCCAAATAAAGACACAACTATAAAAAAATACCGACAAAGTGGTGGTCAATAACACACTGTCTAGTTGATTTAAGGGAAGCAGGATGGCTAGTAAAGAGATAAGTACACTGGTAAACACATAGCCCCCAAAGATGGCAGCAACAAACCGAAAGAATACCGATATTCGATAAGAGATGCTCACAGAGCGCTTTTTAGGCACATTTTTAGGACGCTGCGAAGGCACTGCATCAATGGATTGTGAATGCATGATAATCCTTTAAATAAACACGAATAGAAAGCGCACTATTATAAACCGACAAAATAAAAAAGATAGTGATTATCATTTGCGTACCCATGAAGAATAAGTAAATTTATCGGGTACTCTCTAGTTAGTAAAATAATGATCTACTGGCTTTGCGAAGCCTAATATCATAAGGTGATATAAAAACCGGATAGGGGGCTAGGATGCGAACAATAGGATTAATTGGCGGTATGAGCTGGGAGTCAACGCAAAGTTATTACCAGCTTTTAAATCAAGGTGTTAAAGAAACCCTTGGTGGACTTCATAGTGCACAAATAGTACTGGTAAGCTTGGATTTTGCCGAAATAGCAAGATTACAACAGCAACAAGATTGGCCACAGATGGCAGAGATACTGATCAAAGCAGCCAAGCAAGTTGAGGCTGCAGGTGCGGATTATTTATTAATTTGTACCAATACAATGCACAAATTAGCTGAGCAAGTACAAGCTGCGATTTCAATTCCTTTATTACACATTGCTGATGCAGTTGGTGAAAACCTGATCCAAAATAATCATAAAAAGGTCGCTTTACTTGGAACCCAGTTCACTATGGAACAGGATTTCTATAAACAACGACTAGCAGATAAATTTTCTATTGATGTGTTAATCCCAGCAGCACAGGAGCGAGCCATCATTCATAATGTTATTTATAATGAATTATGTAAAGGGATTATAAAATCAGAGTCTAAAGCTGCGTACTTAGCAATTATTGATAAACTAAAACAGCAAGGAGCAGAGGCTGTTATTCTAGGTTGTACAGAAATCGCATTACTAGTACAGCAAGCTGATACTTCAATGCCGCTGCTTGATAGCACTGCGCTACATTGTGAAATGGCCCTTGAGCATAGCCTTAATAAGGAATAAATAATGTCAAACCATCATACTTTAAATTACGTTGAATTTGCTGCGAGCGATTTAACAGCAACTAAAGCTTTCTTCCAGCACGTGTTTAAATGGCAGTTTACTGACTATGGACCTCAATACACCGCATTTAGCTGTGAATCAGCAGGCCTAGACGGAGGCTTTTATCAAGCACCATTAAAATGTCTATCAACGAATGGTGGGGCGTTGTTAGTGCTTTACTCAAACAACATTAAGGAAACTCAATCACAGGTTGAGAGCCATGGCGGTAAAATAATAAAACCTCTTTTTCATTTTCCGGGTGGTTATCGCTTTCATTTCACAGAGCCAAGCGGTAATGAGCTGGCAGTTTGGTCAAAACAAGCCTAGATCATATTTTTACTAACTCATGAATACAAAAGTTTTAATAGAACAAGTTAGTAAATGCGTGATCTGTGAACCTCATTTACCACTTGGCGCACACCCTGTTATCCAGTTTAACAGTAACGCTCGTATCTTAATTGCAGGCCAAGCGCCCGGAGTTAAAGTTCATCAAACAGGTAAGCCGTTCAATGATGCAAGTGGCGATAGGCTTCGAAAGTGGCTTAATGTAAGTACTGATGAATTCTACGATGAACAGAGTTTTGCTATTTTACCTATGGGTTTTTGTTATCCAGGAAAAGGCAAATCAGGTGATTTACCGCCAAGAAAAGAATGCGCTATTGCATGGCGTGAGAAGCTTCTGGCGCAATTAAATAATATTCAGCTGACTATTGTTCTTGGCAAGTATGCGCGAGCTTATCATTTACCACAAACAAAGAAGCAGCCATTAACAGAGTTAGTAAAATCATGGCGTGACTACTGGCCAAGCCATCTTCCGTTACCTCACCCTAGCCCCCGCAACAATATATGGCTAAAGAAAAATCCTTGGTTTGAACAACAAGTACTGCCCGAGCTTAGTACAAAAGTACGCTCCATACTTAAAGGCTAATAATGCAAAACCGCTATTATGAAGAATATGGCTATTACCATGTAAAGGGCCTTTACAATGATAAGAGCCTATCAAAGGTTCGCCCAATTCTAGATAAGTTTCATGATAACTGGTTACAGGAAAACCAACATTTTTACAAAACTAAAGGCATCAATAGTTCAGGACTGACCGCAGCACGATGTTTAACGGATGACGAAAAATTAATTTTATTTAAGTTCATTAATTCAAATACTTTGCTCAACCACGTAAGACCAATTATTGCTGCACCGTGCTTTATGAATACCCAGCTTTTCTTTAACCCTTACAAAAAAGAACAGCGTAATTATTGGCACAGAGATATGCAGTACCATTTAAACCTAACCGAGCAAAAAAAAGCCCTTAAGGGCCCAGAGGTTTTGCATTGTCGAGTGGCTTTTGAGGATGAACTTGGTATTGAAGTCATTCCTGCAAGCCATAAACACTGGGACTCAAAAGAGGAGTTAACAGTGCGGCTAGAGAAACAGGGGGCTTCAAATAGTAATGCACTAAAGAGCGGAAAAACGATTGCTCTGGAAAAAGGGGACTTACTTATTTTTTCTGCAAATATGATTCATAGAGGCCTATATGGTTTAAATCGGTTTGCTTTTGATATTTTATACTTTGAACGCCATCCCAGTATTGAGCAATTTTTACAAACCGATTTTTTACCAACTGAAAATCAAAAGCTGCAACTCGACAACCCAGATGCCTTTATTTGGCCACAAAAAAACGGCTAGTTAGCCGTTTTTTATTGAATGGCAAGATTACTGTAACATTGCAAATAGTTGTTTTAGTTGTGGCATATATTCCTTAACCAAACTCACATTGCCTTCGTTCACGTTGGTGCTTGATTTTGCCCCTTCTAATGCACCTGCCAATGATCGTGTGCCCGAATTAGCCGAAGAAGCGCCGAAACTTTGCAAGCCTGTTACAGCTTGATCAACACGCTTTTGATTCTCACTAGACAAGCTACCTTTTAAATTAGCTAAATAGGCCATTGATACTTCAGAGCCAACGGCAATTAACTGCTCTGGCGTAAAACCATATTGCTCAGTTAAGCCCGCAAACTCAGTATATAGCTCGTGTTGTTTTATTTGATCAAGAAACCCCATCATTGATGATGTATTCGTTGCCTCAGAACCACTTAACATACTTCCTAAGTCAACGTTTTTAAGCTCAGGCTGATTCTGCGACCAATTAGCCACTGCAGGTAACGCTTTAATATAACTTTGAAGTTGGTTTTCCGTAATATCTTCTGCGAAGCTTGAAAAACTCATTACGAGTAAACTCATTGATATAAGTAACGCTTTCATCAGATTCTCCTTGTGTACAATTTTTAGCCGCCAGTTAGTTTTAACGGGTTATTATGATCAGCTAATTACAAATGTTAGAATATAGTTTTTATCATAGCTAACTGAACCTAATGTTAATTATTTCCAATACTGTAACAATCGATGAATGGGAGCTCGATATAAGCGCTATTCGTTCTCAAGGAGCGGGTGGGCAAAATGTGAACAAAGTGGCGAGTGCTATCCATTTACGCTTTGATATTAATCGCTCCAAACTTCCTGACTTTTACAAACAACGACTGTTAAATTTAAATGATTCTCGAATCACAAAAGAGGGCGTTGTTGTAATAAAATCGCAAAACCATCGTACTCAAGAACTTAATAAAGAAGATGCACTTAACCGCTTAAAAGAACTTATTATAAGTGCGACACAGGTTCAAAAGAAACGCAGACCAACCAAACCAAGTAAAAACTCTCAACGAAAGAGGATGGACAGCAAAACCAAAAGAGGACAAACAAAAGAGTTAAGAAAAAACATAAAATTATAACTTTATAACTATATCCTGGTATCAAAAATAAGCAGAACTGTAAAGAAGTGTAACTTGTTAACAAAGTTAATTGATGGTTAATCTAGCAGATACTATAATAATCATACTATCTCACTTTTGAAGGAACCGTGCATGGACTACAAAACACACCATTTTGCAATTGCAATGATAACGCTGTCAGTTTTGCCTATGTCTAGTTTCGCGCTTGACTCTTGGCAAGCCGGTAGTGCATATCCGCAAGGAAGTGAAACCTGCTACAACGAGATTTTATATAAGGCTCGATGGTGGGCCACCCCAGGTGAAGAACCTGGTAGCTCGCAGTGGGGAGCATGGGTTGCAGATGTTGTTTCAAAAACGTGTGTGCACAATGTGGTGAAACAAGATGAATTATTAAAATCATTGCCCACTATTTTTGAAGCAAATAATAAAAAAGGGAGTTCATCAGAGTAACTCCCTTTTTTATTAATCAAATGTATGATGCCGTGTTACAGCGAAACGATTGAGTATATGGTGCATAATATACACAGCACATAAACTGACTAGAATCGCCACAGATACTGACGAGAACCGATACAAAGCACTGTAAACCAAGTCCTGTCCTGGCCCTAACGATTGACCAAACAAAATACCAAATGTAGTAATAATACCAAAACCAACGCCAGGAATGCCGCCAGAAATTATATGGTATCGACTAAAGATGAACGTCAAAATCCATAAGATAAGCGCAGGAAAAATCAATATATCAGTGTGATTGTATAAAAAGAGCTGCGCAACTAACGCTAAATTACAGCCAATTAATGTGCCAATTGCACGCTGCCACGCCGCCATACCGGCCGCTTTCCAGCACAATGAAAATAAGATCAATACCGATGCCGCTTGCGCGGAGATTGAGTCTTGTAAATCAAACACCTGAAATACCACAAACGACAAGGTTGCCACTGTTGAGCAAAGTAAAACTTCATGGCGTATACTTTCTTTCGCTTTTTCTGGCATTACACGAGCTTGACGCGGTGCAACATCAGGAAACAAACCATGCATAAGCATCGAAAAAATAACAGTGACTACAACAGCAACAGCGTTACTAATAATAAGTGGATAAATACTGACTCCTCCACCTGTGTAAGTCGAAAAGTGTAATTGAATCGACAAACTCACAACCGTTGTAGCACCAAATAAAAAGTTAGCGCCACGGCTCATTTGATAAAACAAAAAAGCGAATGCGACAAAACTCATCATCGTCATAACAACAGGTAAGTGGGAAAATAATCCTTGCACAACAAGCACAAACAACGCACTGAATACAGCACCAGCGTAAAACTGACGAATGATATGCATATTAAGTACAGGGACTAAGCCGAGCAATAACATAGGGTAGACAGTAAAAAAGATGCCATTAGGCCAATTCATCAATTTTGCCAGTGCGAACCCTAATGCTGAACCCGTGGCAATGCGCAGCGCTTGGCGCAAGCCATTACCATCAAGTTGCAATACTGACATAACTTACCTTGCCTTAGTAAATGAAGTGCAGAACACTGATAAAACGAATTTGCATGCTCGCAAACCAACTTCCAACGCTTGAGTCAGGCAGAAGCTGAACTGTAGCACGGGCACCACTTGGAAATTTAGCTAACATTTGGTGCTCATCTAATTGAATATGAATACGTTGACGTTGTGCATCTCGTACCCAACGATTGCTGCTTTCAGTGGCACTGAGTAAACCGTTTGCATTGAGTTGACCATCACTCACCCCCGCTTCAAAACTAATAATTTTGCCAGTAAATACTTTCCCAGGTAGCGCATCAAAGCTTACTTTAGCAGTACTGCCAATTTGCACGTGCACCAAGGACTTTTCGCGAAAATCAGCCACAAGGTCAGCCTTGTTAGCAACAATCGCCATTAAAGGTTGGCCTTTATTGGCATATGTACCCGCTGTCACTTGTAAGTTGGCAGTTTTACCATCGGTATCAGCCGTTACTGTTGTATAAGACAAGTTGAGTTTAGCCTGTTCAAGCTGATTCAGGGCATGACGTAATGCTAAGTTATCATCACCTATTTTACCGCGAGCAAGTTTAGCTTCGCTAAGCTGAGCTTCAATTGCCGCTACATTTGCCTTACTTGATTGGTAATTTGCATTGATTGTTTCGTATTCTTGCTCTGAAATAGAGCGTTTTTTTAGTAACGATTCACCACGTTCAAACAATAATGTTTGCTCATGCAGCTTTGCTTTCGCTGCCGCAAGTTGCGCTTCAATTGCTTTCACACTGCTATCTAAACGTTGGTTTTGAAGTTTAGCATCGTCATAAGCAAGCTCAGCCTGTTGAACAGCCAACTCAAACGGTTCATCATTAATCTTAAACAATGCTTGGCGCTTTTCGACTGCTTGATTATTGGTTACTAAAACCTCCGTCACGCGGCCACTTACCTGTGGTGTCACTTGCACAACAGGGTGGTATACACGGGCCTGTGGCGTCACTGGCATATAAAGATCAGCAATTACAAAATACAAAAATAAAACAATGAAGCCCACTAAGGAGATTTTTACATAACGGGCAAATTTTTGATCCGGTGTCATAAAGTTATTTATCTCCTGAGTAGTGATTAATACACTGACGGGCATTCTTTTCCATCTGAACAAGGCCATGTGCCATAGTATCGAGCTGTTGTGTTGTTAAATCTGCATAAAGGTTTTGTTTTACATCTGCAATGATCACACGCAAGGTCTCCAGTAAGTTTAGACCTTGTTCAGTAAAATACAGTCGCTTACTGCGTTTATCCTCTGCATCAGCTTTACGTACAATAATCTGTTGTTGTTCAAGCTGCTTGATAGTGCGTGTTAAAGACGGCATTTCAATACCCAAGCTATGCGCCAACTCTTGCTGGGTACAACCCTGATTTAAGTGAAACAAATGAATCATAACAGTCCAACGAGACTGAGTTAGACCAAGAGGTTCCACAGCGAGCGTGACGGCATCACGACACAAACGATGTACACGACCCATGCTCCCGCAGAGGGTTAAATCTAACGTTTCATGAAAGGGGATAGTCGAAGACATAATGCACTCCAATTACTTAGCATGCTAACTATTATATTTTACTTAGCATGCTAAGTAAATATTAATGCATTTTATAAAACAAATAGGATCAATCGAAAAAAACGAAAAGTTGCGAAACTTATGCACAGCCAAACGATTTGAAGCAATACCCTTTCAGTTCTCACCCTTTTTCAATTAGTTTAGCCCTGTCAAAAACGGGGTAGGCAGGTATCGTTGCTCTGCCAACAGCAGAGCAACTAAATCAGTCTCATTAAAAAACATGTACTTATTGATAATTTAACAGATTTGCTGGCGAATATTGATCCGTCAGTACTTTAGTATCTTCAGGCCAATCCTGATTATCTCTGGTATAAAGCAAATGCTCGCTCAAAGAATGTATATCTACATCATATGGCGCTAACTTAACCGCTAATTGTTTTACGCGCTTTGCTATTTGCGGCTCACTTGGCATCGCATTTAACCCCGCCAAGATTATGCGGTTTGAGTTTTTATCTGTCACAACATTTACAAAGTCACCAAACACATCATAATAAGTAGCGGACTCATGCTGATAAAGCTTACTTGAAGAAAAAGTATTAGCAGCAACAATGCCTCCCTCAGCAAGCACACTTTTTACCTCAGCAAAAAACTCCTTAGTCAGTAAGTGCTCAGGAATGTAGTCACCATTAAAGGCATCAAGAATAATCCAATCGTACTTCTGCTTTTTTAATGCCGCTCGTTTAATAAAAATACGCCCATCTTGTACTTTTGAAGTCACTTTATCGGTTTCTATAAATTGAAAATAATCACGCGCAACTTTAATAACAGCGGGGTCTATCTCAACATTTTCTATACTTGCGTTAGGATAAAGCTCGTGGATAGTATTGGATAATGTCCCACCGCCTAAACCGATAATAAGCACATTTTGGGGGTTATCGATAAAAAGTAAACTCGCAAATGTCATTTTTGTATAGTTGAACACCAGCTTTTTGGGCTTACTTTTATACATGCAACTTTGCGTACTTTTGCGGGTTTTTTCATTAAATTTTAAACACAGTAAATCACCGGACTCTTCAACTAATATATTGCGATATAACGAGCGTTCCTTATGTATTACCTCACTGTAGACACCGAACGACAATATCAAAATTACACACCCTATCAAGACTCTAAACATACTGTACGCTCCTTAGTACGTGTTTGACTGACGACAATAGCAAGCAGGCCTAACGCACCGAGTACTGATGCAAATGTTTTAATAATATCGTTTACATCAAAAGCTAACACCATGTAGAAAGATGTGATAATAGTCCCAAGAGCACTACCTAAAGTGCTAACAAAATATAAACCACCGGCAACCTGACCGCTTTTTTCGTGATCGGTAACCAATAACCGCACTGAATAAGGCGAAATCATTCCGAGAATAGTCGTTGGAATAAAAAACAATGCTGTTGAGGCTAATAAAGAACCGTAACGGCTGTCTTCAATATGGCTAAAAATAAAAGCCATAATAGGCTCAGCAAATAAAACAATGGGTACGACCATAATACTGGCAATAAAAAAGATAGCGCCATATTTAGTTAAGGAAGGGTTACGTGTAGAAAGCTTTCCGCCTAGTAGATAGCCAATTGATAAGCTCAGCATAAACACAGTAATTATACTGCCCCAAATATGTACACTGCTACCAAAATAAGGGGCTAAAATTCGCCCTCCTAAAAGCTCAATCCCCATGATACAAAAGCCACTACTAAATGCGAGAAAGTAGATGAGAGCATTGATTTTATTCATAAAAACACCTGCTAATTTTATTTTAATTTAAATTCATCTTAACCTGATGGTGATTGCGATACTATGACTATTTTTTAGCCTGTTAGATATATCCATAAAGCTCAAGACTAAAATTTTCCAAAAAAGCTATATATCTAATCCAAAACTCTGATATTTTATAGGTACAAAATACACAAGGAAAAAGCGCTATGGATCAGCAAAAAACACATATCACTATCGATAACTCCACAACACTATTTGGTTTAAAAGTTCGCACTTGTAACAGTAATGAAATGAGTGGCCAAGGCGCTAAAATAGCGAGATTATGGCAAGCGTTTTATGCCAATGTTGCGCCAAAATTATCTCCTGAAAGCCAAGTTTATGGTGTATACACACATTACGAGTCAGATGTTACGGGTGACTTTGATGTCTATGCTTGTACCAATACCCCTGTACAATCAGCCAATACAGAATCAATAGACCTTGCAACGGGAAAATATCTTCGCTTTAGCGGTCAAGGAGCCATGCCTCAAACAGTTGTGGATGTATGGGGGCAAGTATGGCAATACTTTAGTAATGAGCACTGCGCATATATTCGCGCTTATAAAACTGACTATGAGTTTTACAAGAATAGTGAAGAGGTCGAGGTGTTTATTTCTGTAGAATAAATACCTCTAAGCTCCCTGCTATGACAAGCTTCTGGGAGCTTAATTGAAAAGCATTACTGTAACTGTAAGCAATCAACGAAAAAGCGCTCACTATTATGCGCACCTCCCCATAGACAACTTTGAAGAGGGCTCATTTGACCATCAGCATAAGTAAAGTGATGCTTTCGATCTTTTAACACTAACAGTGGCCCATCCAAATCGACATAACGAGCTTGTGATGCAAGTAATGAGGCTGGCGCCATCGCTAGAGAACTGCCCACCATACAACCAAGCATTATATCAAACCCCATCTCTTGGGCTTTGCTGGCTAACGAACAGGCTTGAGTTAATCCTCCTGTTTTATCGAGTTTAATATTGACAACTTGATATCGTCCCTGCAAATAAGGAAGATCATTTTCAGTATGGCATGATTCATCAGCACAAAGAGGGATTGGCGATGTAAAGTTAATCAGTTGCTCATCCTCACCAGCGGGTAGAGGTTGCTCAATTAGTACAACATTAAGTGCTTTTAGCGCCTCTACATTCTCTTCTAAATCACGAAAGCACCAATCTTCGTTTGCATCTACGATAAACTGACTATGAGGCGCTGCGTTTGCAATAGCCGTCATCCTAGCAATGATGTCTTGTTTATCTAGTTTTACTTTCACTAGAGGAGGGGAATTCATCGCTAATACAGCCTCTTGCATGGCTTTTGGTGTATCAATGCTAAGTGTATGCGCGCAAATACTCGTTATACTGGTTTTACTCAATATTTCTGCAACTGGTCGTGCACTTTGTTTGGCCTGAAGATCCCACATAGCACAATCTAGTGCATTACGGGCAGCACCAGCGGGAAGTGTATTAATTAACTCGGAAAGTTCCATTTTGCGAGTGAAGGAACGATCACAAAACAATGCTTTAATTTGTTTTGTCGATGTATTTATTGATTCATCATAACGCGCATAGGGGACCGATTCAGCCCAGCCGTAAAATTCTTTGTCTGCAATCACAACCACAATCACATCTGCGCTCTTTTTTGTTCCTCTAGAAATTTTAAAGTCTGATTTCAATGGTATTGATTGATGAAAAACAGAGACAGTGTAAACGCTCGACAACGTTTCTAAGGATATATTGAACAATCTTTCTGTTAGCATAAGTTGGCCACTATTGAATCGACGCCATCACGTAAGGGATCAACACATGGCACACCAAATGTCTGACTCAGACGCTCACAAATTTCACTTCCTTGTTCAATACTAACACTGGATGTATTAACGGAAATACCGACTACCTGAACATCAGGGTTCGTTAATTTTGCCGCAGCAATATTTAACTCTATCGTCGTTTCAATACTAGGAAAGGAAGTATGTGGTAAGCCACGCATATGGGTTCTATTTAAAGCATGACATATCACTAACGCATCAGGCTGAGAACCATGTAACAATCCCAAGCTAACGCCAGCAAAAGCAGGGTGTGACAGCGAACCTTGCCCTTCGATAATATCCCAATGGGTTTCCTCTGCATCAGGACTTAATGATTCCGCAGCACCGGAAATAAAATCAGCAATAACGCAATCTATCGCTACACCACTGCCTGAGATTAAAATTCCGCATTGTCCCGTAGCCCTAAAGTCGACATCTATATTTTGTTCTTTCATCGCTTTCTCTAGGCTTAAGCTTGTATACATTTTACCTACAGAGCAATCTGTTCCCACAGTAAGTAATCGCTTACCTTTGCGTTTATATCCCTTGCCTGTTGCAAATGCTGTACTTGGATGACGAATATCCAATAAGTTTGTATTGTGCTTTTGCGAAAGACTGACCAGCTCATCAAAGTTAGTGAGCTTATCGTGAAGCCCACTTACGATGTTCATTCCGTGCTCTATTGCCTCACTAATAATTGGCAACCACTTTTTGTCTAACACACCACCACTATTAGCAAAACCTAGAACGAATGTTTTTGCACCTAACTTAGCAGCTTCACAGATGCTACATTGATTGAGACCAGTACTCACTGTACAACCGTTAACGCTCAGCTCGCCTACACAAAGTTCAGCGCGCCAATCAGCTAAACTTTGTGCCATTTTAATTGAGAGTTTATCGGTCGCATCACCGATAAATAGTAAATAAGGAGGCTTAATTTGCATAATATATCTCTAATTTAGAAAGAAAAATTGACTAAACAGAGCATATTATTTTTTAAAATTTAGAAAAGAATGAAGAATTATTGCACCTATAACCTATGTTTATAGCCAGACAAAATACCCTTTAAATACAATTAGATAACTCATTTAAAAAGGCGTCTAAAACATGTGATAAAACTTTATTTTCTAAATGAAGAGCACTCACGTTGAAAAATAAAGGAGGACTGAATGAGGCGATAGCAATGTCATCTGACAAGTTTCCCATTGCAGTATACTTATCAACGATACATACACCCACTCCCTGTGCTACCAAGCGTGCAGCAATAAAGTAAGTTTGCACTTTAATTGTAGAGTCCAGTACGATATTTTCCTCAAGCATGCGCTTCCACAACAGGTGCCCTAAAGGGCCACTATCACTTATATCAATAAATTCTGCCCCTTCAAGTTCCTGAAAAGTCAGCTGAGCAGGTATAGATGGAAATAAACGTTTAGGAAATACCGCAACCAGCTCTGACTGTGCAATTTTAATAGCTTTAACGCCTGGCATCGCACTCGGCGAAAAAACAACAGCCAAATCGCACTTATGTTCAAGTAATGCTTGCAATGCTTCATTGTTATGAATCGTCTGCACATTAAAGTTAACTTTTGGATACGCGTGATGATACTTTGCTATTGCACAGGGAAGTGCATCGAAACCTAAGGCAGGTGTAACACTTAAATTTATATTGCCAAACTCAGCTTTTTTTATATTTTCAGCTGTGTTTTTAATCGACCGCATTTGCTGATAAATTTTGTCAACTTCGTTGAATAGCATCGACGCCTCCTCCGTTGGAATGAGACGTCCCTTTACCCGCTCAAATAACTTAAAACCTAATTGCATCTCCGCATGCGATAAAACTTTACTAACCGAGGGTTGTGATACATGTAAAGCTTTAGCGGCATTCGTTATTGAACCCGTTGTATAGATTGCATGGAACACTTCGATATGTCGCAGTCGCATTTATTAACTCCCAAAGTTAGGCAAAAAAGTAAACAGTCAAAGTCCAAAGTAAACCTGCCAGACCAGCTGCGATTGATGCAGGAACAAGCTGCGACTTAACATGATCCATCAGATCACACCCAGTGGTCATAGCGCTTAAAATCGTTGTATCTGAGATAGGTGAGCACTGATCACCAAATACGCTCCCATTTAAAACCGCAGCAAAGCATACAGCCATAAATAACTCTGGATGTGCGAGTTCTTGTGATTGACTAATAGCCCAAGCGAGTGGCATTGCTAAAGGAAATGCGACAGCATAGGTTCCCCAACTTGTGCCTGTTGAAAAAGCTATTGCGAGCGTGATCAGCTGTAGAAGTATTGGCAGCAACCAAAAGGGCAAACCATCCCCAAGTAGAGATACAAGATACAAACCTCCACCTATTTGTTTACTAATGGTTCCTATAATAACCGCAAGCATTAAAATAACAGAGGCAACAACAACCCCCTTTAGGCCTGTTGCAAACCCATCCATCAGGTCACTTAACGACATACCTTTACACAACGCAATAAACGCAGACATTAACAACGCAACCCCAAATGCCCAGTTAACTTCAGGCGTACCACTGTATAAAAAAGTAATTATGGCGATACTAATCAAACTTATCAAAGGCAATAAAAACTCTAATACATGTGGCGAGTAATGAGAAGGGACATGGGTTTGCTGTAACTCTTTTGCACTCAATGGTGTTGCATCTGGGGCATCAAGCTGTCCTGTTGATAATGCGCGTTGATGAGCATCTCTAATCCGCTTGCCAGAAAAACGTGTAATATTCATGCTCAACAAAAATGTGCCTAAAACGGCGAAAAAACTATAAAAACTAAATGGAATACTTGAGAAGAAAAATTTAATTCGCTCTGATTCTGTGGCAAGAAAAGAAACCCCAGGTACAAAAATTAGCGCTTGAATATAAGCAGGCCATGCATTAAATGCGAGGATTGATGCAATAGGGGAGGCTGTTGAATCAACAATATAGCTCATTTCTTCATGGCTCACTTTTGCTTTATCAGCAAGGGGGCGCACTGTGGTGCCAACTAAGGTTGTACTCATGGTACCGCCTTGAAAGAAAATAATGCCTAAAAACCATGAAATCAACTTGGCTGAGCGCTGCCCTTTCACAAAGTGCTTGGTCATAAAGTTTGCAAACGCTTGAGCCGCCCCAGTTCGAGACCAGATACCAATCAACCCGCCTAATAACCACAAGTAAAGTAATAACAAAGCGGCGCTACTTTCAGTTGCTAAATTCACAATGATAACGTCATTGGTTAAGTCGTAGTGACCAAGTAATAAAGCCCCAACAACAATGCCACTAAATAGAGACGTAAGTGGCTCTTTGGTAATCAAACACAATAAAATGGTGACAAATGCAGGCAGTAGTGACCATAAGCCATAATGAAAGGCAGGTTTTAGCAAGCGTACCTTGCCATCATCAGTCATAACCCATTGCTCTTTTAAACTCGGAGTTTGTTTACTCGCATCTAAAGAGGCTTGATTTAAAGGTGAGTCTTGATATGCCACAACTGAGTTTATAGTAACTTCTTTTCCTTTATAAATATAAGCATACTGATTATGCTCAGTTTGATATGTATCATATAAATAAGATTGCTCTAACCATGTTGGAGTGACAAAAAAGTTCACATACAGTGCACTTGCAATGGCACTTAAAAGGATCAGAAAGGGTAAAAGTTTATTGTTGCTTATCATTTTATTGTCTTTTTTTGAAATGCAAATGAACACCCAACTTGAGCCCGAAGTCGAACGCTTGGGGCTCAAAAATGCACACTATCTGGGCGATACGAATAACTTTGAAAAGAATAAGCTATTTAAAAATAGCTTCTCTGTTCCATAAAAGTAGCCTCTAAAGTTTGGATCATCGGCAAATAAAATAACACTTCCTTTTCCTAACCTTTGTGCAACTAAACTTGTTTTTCCTGCTAGTTGCTGTTGATTTTCAACTGAAACAAACCCTGTTAATAACGGTTTTTGAGCTATCTGTACAATAGACGCGTAAGGGTTTTTTGGCATTTCAAACGCCAGTAAGCCACTTCGGTGACTGGCAATCTCTCTTCTTACATAACCGTATCCAAGCGGGTGGGTAATGTCTAAGTCTCCTAACATGACTGCACCACCAATAATATCTTGCGCTTCAAGGTGTGACTTCTGGCCATAATTGATTCTTTCTCGCTGATTCTCAATACCCGGGCTAATCTCGACCGTAACAAGGTCTAGCAACTCTTTGCTGGCCCATTTGGCACCGTCAGCTATACCAATAAATGTCCCTCCCGAGCGGGTCCAAGTTAATAACTTATTGGTGGTTTTCTTATTAATATTTGCGTGTTGACCGTCAACAAGCACAATGTGGCTGTAGTTATTTAGATCTAACTTTTCTAACTGTGATTTAGTCACTAAAACACTAGGAATATTCATGCGCTTATCAAGTAGATGCCAAACTTCTCCAGCTTGATACTGTGAAATTGAAGGCCCAATAACAAGTAATACGTGAGGCTGTTCAATTGCTTCGATGTTATTACTACCCAAATCCATGCCAATACTCTGAGTATGCGATGATTGCAATGCGTAGCTAGCTATCGCATCTTGCTCCGCAGCCTGGCTCATTAATGAATGTAATTTACTTTTATCTTGATTCGATACAGGCACCACCACTGTACCGCGCATAAATGTTTTTTGCCCTTGGTCTGTTTCTGCTTGAAAACCATTATTAGCAACACGGGGACGAAAACCTTCTTGCAGTAATTGATACATCAATTTAGGGGCGTAATAATTGCTCCATTCAAATGCATAAGCAACCTGAGCCTCGCTTGGGGAAGGTTGGCGAGGAAAAGTAACCGCAAGCACTTCACCTACTTGGTAATTACTTTGTTTGAGCTCTTCATATTCAATGCCAAAAGCTAACGGCATCGTCCAGCCAGATACATCATAAAATGTATTATTTTCAAAGCGCGTTACTTTTGAGAACAACCCCTTGAGCATGGGATAACTCGCTTGTGCTGATTCAACAACGTATGCTTGATTTGCAGAAAATGATTTACCGTTAACGGTTATGTCTTTTGTCAGGGGCTTAACGTCTATTTTATTGCGGCTAAGTAGCTGTAAGAAATGAAAGATCTTTGCAGGGTCTTCTGGTGCTGAAAATACATACCCTTTAACACTATCGTTCTTCGCGGTTTCTTTAGTCTCTTTAGAAAACTGATACTGATAATTAAGTAAGGCCTGTTTTTTGTCTACAGCATTATTAAGAAGCGCTAGGCCTACATGATAATACGTTTTAATATTTTCTCGAAATGACAACAGCCCTCTTGGTGTTTCCAAAACCCCAGCAGAACTGGCCTGTTCAAATAGAATACCTAAACTGCCGTATAAATGTGGATAAGTCGCTCCTTTACCAAGGTAGAAATTATCATAGGCCTCTTCATTAAAAAACAAAGTAGCGGCGCTATCTAGATACGCGCGAGGTTGCTCAACAACATCCGATAACAACCCCATAGCCTGCTTATTGATTAATGGATGAACCCTATCAGGTGCGCCTGGGTGAAAATAAAACGACTTATAAGAGCGCATTTCATGAAAATCAGCCACGATGTTTGGTCGCCAGTCATGGAACTTTTTCACCCAACTCACGGGCTCTGGGTGTTGCTGCAACATCCACTGCCGATTTAAATCAAACCAATAATGATTGGTTCTCCCTGACGGCCATGGAGAACCATGTAAAGCATGCGCAGGGTCGCTAATAGCTACCTCTGATTGATAACGTAAATTCCAAGAGGCTTCACGACTATTGCCATCAGGGTTCATACTAGCTGTTAACAAAATAACGCTATTTTCTAATAGCTTTTCTGTTTCTTTACCTTGTGCAGCTGCAAGGTGGTAGGCAATAGGTATCGCAGAGTCTGTTGAGCTTACTTCACTGCCATGAACACCAAAGTTAATCCAACTTATCACTGGCATATTTGAAGTATTTAATGCATTACCTTGCTGTAAAAGCATATGCTTTTGCTGTATTTCGGGCAGCTTTTTTAGGTTTGCTGGCGAGCTAATTGTCAAAGTAATTATTGGCCTGCGCTCGTGACTATAGCCAATTACTTCAAAACTAACGCGTTCTGATTGTTCCGATAACATCTTAAAGTAAGCAACTAACTGATCATTACGAACCATTTGCTCACCTAGTTGATGACCCAAAAAGTTCTCTGGGGAAATTATATCTGTATTAAAATTCGTTGCTGAACTATAAAAGTTGCTCGCGGCGCTAGAGAACACATAACAAGAAGAAAACATGATGAGACAACAGAAAAGCGCCTTAAAAAACATTTTCATAATGACTACCTTAGTGATTGATTTTGTCGAATAGTTTGGCCTGCCAATACATTTAACACTTTGCCATTATCAATAGCTAACTGGCCGTTTATCAGCATCCATTGCACACCAGAACTTAGCTTTTCTGGGTTTAAATAATCTGCATTAGCAGCAAATTTTTCTTTATCAAAAATAACAATATCAGCGACATTTCCCACAACTAATTTTCCTCGATTAGTTAAACCAAATGTCTCTGCGGTTAGCGTGCTGCTTTTATGTATAAACTCAGCTAGATTTAGCCATTTTTTTTGATAAACATATTCATGATATTTTTTTGGGAAAGAGGCGTACTTTCTTGGGTGACCAGGGCTGCCATCGGATGAAGTCATCACCCATGGAGCTTGCATATAAGCTTTAATATCGTCCTCAGACATATTAAAACTGGCAACCCGCGCATTACCTGAAATAATTATTTTTTTTGCTGCGTCAATTGCATCCAACTGCCAGTCTTCAGCGATTTGAGCCAGTGTCTTACCACGTATATCAGGGCGCGTAGGGTCACTTATCAATAAAGAATCAGCGCCGCCTCTTCGCCTTAAGTTTTCTAACATGGCTGTACGAATTGCAGGCCATTGCGAAGCGTCTTGTAATCTCGCTAAATACTCTTCTTTGCTACCGGCAAGGACTTCACGTGGTACTAAACTACCCGCAACACTGGTTCCTGAGGCTCGCCAAGGATACTGATCCGCAGACACCTTAATTCCCCGTGCTCTCGCATTATCTATAAGTTTAATAACTTGCTCACTTTCTCCCCACACGTCGGTTCCTAACGCCTTAATGTGAGCGATGTGAACGGGCAACCTTGCTTCTTCACCAATTGTTATAACTTCTTCAATAGCGCCTATAAGACCAATACTGTAAGAGCTTTCATCACGAATATGGCTATCATAAACACCACCATGCTCTGCTGCGACTTTAGCCAGCTCAATAACCTCCTCGGTTGTCGCATAGTTACCAGGCACATAATAAAGCCCTGTTGATAAACCCAATGCTCCCGCGTTCATTGCCTCTTTTACAAGCTCTCTCATTTGCTCAAGCTCGCTGTTGCTTGGCGCGCGATTTACGCGTCCCATTACCGCCTTACGGACTGAACCATGACCAACATAAAGCCCAACATTGGTGCCAATACCTTGCTGCTGGTAATCTTGCAATGTTCCCGCAACATTAACATCGCCACCGCCATCGACGTTACAGAATACGGTGCTGACACCTTGCGTTAAGTAGTTTGCATTTAGATTTGTCAGCCCACCTTTAAAATCGTTACACGCATGTGTATGAGGGTCAATAAAACCAGGTGCGATGATAAAATCTTGCGCGTTAATTGTCTTTTTTGCTTTGATATCAGTAGGTAGATGTTTTTGAACGAAGACTATATTGCCTTTATCAATACCAATCACACCAGAAAACGGAGTTTCAGATGCTCCGCTATAAATAACCTCTCCAATAATAATTGTGTCGATAGATTGCGGGGTTCCCTGAGTACAACCCGCCAGTAAAATAACACTCGCGATGATGCTTGTTAGTTTATTAATTCGCATTTTTTATCCCATAAAGCAGATAAGAAGCACACAACCTCTCATCTAATTGAATGATTATTTATTCAAAACTAAAACTAAAGTTAGCGTATAAATAACGTCCCTCTGCATTGTGCAAGCTTGCGTTATAACCGTATGTTTCATCTGCTAGAGGTGGCTCTCTATCAAACATATTTCGCATACCTAAACGAACGCGAGTACCAGAATCAAACGTGTATTGACCATACACGTTAAAAGTACTCCAACTACTTACATGCCAATATTCACCGGTTTCATCATGAACGGCGCTCGTATCATAAAAATCACCAACATATTTACCATACAAGCCTGCTCCCCAATTGTTATAGCGCCAAGTTAAAGTACCGGTTGCTTGCCACTGAGGACGGCCGTCCATTTGAATTAAATCGCCCACATCTTCAAGAGGTAAACCTAATGCAGCTAACTTTGCCGATTCACTATCAACACTTTGATATGCTTTTAGTAATTTTGCCGCGTTAAGTTTTATATCAAAATCACCAAAGTCAGTATCAGCTAAGCGATAGTTGATGCTTAAATCGAGGCCCTCAGTAACACGAGAGTCTAAGTTTTCATATAAACCAACAACTTCAACCATGTCGCCTACCGCTGCCAAACCAGAACCGTCAAAAAAAGCGATATCATCAGCAGTTGCCTGTGAGCGAATAACATTTGGGTTAGCTGCGCCATTTAAACGGTAGAAATAATCTAAGTCAGCGATATTTTGATAGGAGCGTATACCGATCAGGTCTTCTTGTTCTATACGCCAAAAGTCGGCTGTAAGCGTTAGGTTGTCAATAAATTCGGGTGTATAAACTAGGCCTAATCCATAGTTGTAATCATTTTCTGGTTTTAGTTTTGTGTTCCCTAAGCGAATATTAGAGACGCTGTCGCTGCCATTACATTCACTTAAGTTGCTCAACTCCCCTTTATTTATTCGCGCTTGGCATCGATAGTAATCTGTTGGGTAATTAACACGAGTTGTACTGGCGGTATGAAGTTGCTCAAGATTAGGAGCTCTAAAACCTTCTGAGTAAGAGCCTCGTACTTGTAAACTAGAGGTAGGATACCAGCTGAGTACTGCTTTTGGCTTAAATACACTTCCTACGTCATTGTACTGCTCAAAGCGACCAGCAAGCTGAAAGTTAAGCTTCTCGACTAGAGGGACTTCCATTTCAGGACTTATCAGCGCTCCTGCAAACTCAACGAACGCCGACGCTACATTACGTGAACCATCAGCATTTGGTTGACCACTAGAGCCCATAACATCAGAAGCATAATTACTCCCCGTTACGGTATCTGTGTAGGTTATAGTGCCATTTAATCTGTCATCATAAGTGTTTGCGAAACTTTCATAACGCCACTCAGCTCCCATTGCTATACCAACATCACCAGCAGGTAGTGAAAATAAAGCAGGATTCGACACTTTAAAATCAACTAATGCGAGTTCTGTTTCACCCTCACGACTGATATCGATTAAAAAGCTATCAATCGTCTCTTGAGAGTTACAAGATGCATTACAAAAAGGGTTATATGCAGAGCTGTCTTGGCGGTTTACACTGTCTTGAAAGAGACTTAAACTTATACGGTTATTCGTTTTATCAACTGTTTTAGCTTTGGAATAAAGTACCGCACTGTCCCAACTCCATGCATCAAGATCACCTCGGGCACCCGCTAAAGCACGATAAGATTTATTGTCCACATTAATCCCTCTAGCACCAGCATCAACAACACGGTAAGCATCAATAGTGACATCGAGTCCTTGTACAGGAATACCAAAACCAGACACTTGATTAATACCATTCCCTAGCGGGTTCCAATATGCATCACTTGAGATTGTCACCGGTGCAGAGGTTAACGTAGCGGTTTCACCTCGCTGTGAGTTTGACTCGGCTTGGTAATAACCTAGTTCACTGTATAACTCGGTACCTGAGCTTAGTTCATGATTAATAAAAACAAATGAATTTAACCGTTCAGTTTCAGGAATAAGCGTACGGCTACTATTGGTGTTATAACCTTGAGTGTCACTTGAAATGCTGCCACTATCAATGCACAAGCCATTGCTTAATACACATCGCTGATTTGAATCACTGGCATCCACATCTTCGATATGAAACCGTCCGGCTGAACTTGTCAGGCCGTCGACTGCTTGACTCGCATCAAAACGTCCCCAAGGAGTTGTTGTTGAGTTATTTCTAAAGTTAGAATCTCCCTCCCAACGCGTGCCCTCTAAGAATGGTCTTAAATCATTATTGCGTGAAAACTTCGTTTCTGAAGCCATAACCTCAGAACCATGATAGTAATTAACTGAGGCTGTTATATTGGTTGAACCATCATTAACATCCCAGCCAGCTAACGCATTTAAATTGAGCTTTTCACGACTCGTATTTTCAGCCTGGCCATACTGCATATCAAAACGGTAACCGCTAAAATCCTTTTTCATTTGCGTATTAACGACCCCTGCAACCGCATCGGAGCCATAAATAGCAGCAGCGCCATCATGTAAAACTTCAACAGCATCAATCCCCATTACTGGAATCGAATTCATATTAACGGTCGTTACTGGCACTGAGTTTTCTGTTTGCGAGCCTGGGTGTTGTACCAAACGTCGCCCATTCAATAATACAAGTGTGTTACCCGTACCAATACTACGTAAGTTAATTGATGCTACATCCCCTCGTGACGCATACACACCACTCACTACATCGTTACCATTAAAACTTACTGTTCCATTACTAGGTATCGATGCAAACAACTCACTTCCTGAAGTCGCGCCAATTGCGTCAACATCATCAGAATCAATAACAGACACAGGGAGCGCCCCTTCAATATTAGCCCCTTTGATCATTGAGCCAACGACACTGATAATCTCTAATTCTTCATTTTCAGGTGTCTTAACCTGTTTCTTGTCAGCTTGCTGTGCTGCAACCTCAGATATATGGAGTAGATTAAGAGCAATTAATAAGGATAAACTGACTTTATTTAATGGGTATTTTGTTATCTTTTGCGAAGGCATTTTCTTCATCCTGTTTTATATTTTTAATTATTCCATTCATTACCTTGCACAATTAACTTAACCTAAACAATTGACAAAAAAGCTTTAAATCATAGCCTTGGGTTATAGGCTGAAACTATTGGATAAATGTTCTAACTTTAAGCTGTTCTAAAGAAGATCTAATGAGGTAAAGCAAAATCTTTGAATAGTGATTTGTTACCAAGATGAACAAGTAAAAACCAAAAAGTGAGAAGACGTTAAGAAAGCGGTGATATGAATTTTAACTCTCGTCGTATCTGTAAACCCCCATTACAAAAACTAAATAAGCCGCATCAAGCGGCTTTCTTTATTTATATTGAGTGAATGCTAATTGCTCAGCTTTCGCGTAAGCATTGGTAAGTGAACGCTGATGTCTATCATCTTTAAACTCTTGGTATTCACAGGCAATTTCGTCAATTTTATCGACTCCTAAATACTGACTTAAGGTGCGAAGGTGAGGCACCAAATGACTCATATGTTCACGTATTCCACCTTGTTCAAAACCAAATTCTCCAGTGGAGGTAATGATCACTAATCGTTTCCCTTTAAGTAGCGGCTTTAGAGGAAAATCTCCTCGTTCTAAATCAAAATCAAAGGTTTCGTTAATTCTTACAATTTGATCAAACCATGCTTTAAATTGTGCTGGCATGCCGTAATTATACATAGGCGTTGATATCACAATAGTGTCGGCTTTTGCCACTTCACCAATCAGCTCGTCAGATTCAGCTAGCAGTGTCTGCTGCTGTATAGTCCTTTTTTGAACAGGGGTGAACACAGCCTCTATCCAAGCTTGAGTTATAAAAGAGGGAGGATGTATCCCTACATCACGATAGATATACTCAGCTATAGCATTATTTTTTTGTAAGGTATCAATATAATATTTAGCAATATTTTTAGAAATAGAGTTATGATTTGGATTATCATTTTTCACTTCACGTACACTAGCATCAATGTGTAAAAGAGTAGTCATAATTAAAACCTTATTAGTTAATGTATAGATATCATCAACAAATTGAGACGTTTTAGCAAACGAGTTAAAATTCACTATAAATAAGTTTTACTCAGCTATTAATATAAGTGAGTTTAGTTATGCATATATCATTACAAGCTTTAAAAGCCTTTGAATCAGCAGCCCGCCTTGGAAGCTTTAAAGCTGCGGCAACTGAACTTGCCATTACGCCCACAGCGGTTTCACACCACATCGCAAATCTAGAAAGCCGGTTAAATACTGATTTATTTCATCGCGAAGTGAGAAAAATTACCCTAACTCACGCGGGTAAGTTCTTAAGCCTCAACGCATCAAAAGCCTTTAAACTTATTCATGATACAATAGAGGAGCTAAACAGCTCGCATAACCAAATTCACATAAGCACAACTTCATCGCTTGCAGCGCTGAGACTCATACCTGCATTACATGAATTAAATACAGAACATCCTCACCTAAACGTGGATATATCAACCAGTGAATCTCTAGATAAACAATTACATACTTTACCCGTTAGGTTAGGAGAAAAAGGGAAAGTTAATAAAAATGATATTATAAATAGTGAAGTATTTAATGTATTTGCTCCAACCACACTACGAACAGCTCCTTGGCTGAATAATCAAGTAACGCTATACACTTGCCACTGGAAAAACAACAACTTACCTGAACCACCTTTTGCTGACTGGCTCACTAAAAATAACTTAAGTTCAAAACAGTTTAAAATTAAGACGTTTGATCAAGAACTATTCGGCATTCAACAAGCCTTAGCAAATAACGGTATAGTATTTTGTTCAAACACATTGGTAAAACCTTACATCGAAGCAGGTTTGTTAACGCAATTTAACAGCCAAGCGATTGAATCTGAGCTATGTTATTACATTCCAGATAAATCTCGATTTGCAACAAACACATATAAAATCATAATTGAGTGGCTTAAAAAGATAATCAATTAACCCTTATACCTGATCAAAAATCGAATAGCCTAATAGCTATTTTTACGTGATAAATACTATTACTTCTCAACTGAGTAATTTAGAAACGAGTATCTTCTACCAGCTTTCTGTAACGGGGGTTTACAGTTTGCATAAAAAACCGCAGCTTAAGTGCATAAGCTGCGGTTTATTACTGAAGCATATTTACTTGTTAAGTAAATGCTTTTCGAAGAAGTTAGCCATCATAGTGTGGTAGTGCAGGGTAGTGCCTTCACCTTCACGTAGGCTGTGAGAACGGTTCGGGTAAGAGAAAAAATCGAACTGTTTATTGTGCTTAACTAATTCGTTAATTAAACGCTCTGAACCTTGGTAGTGTACATTATCATCTCCGGTACCGTGGATCAGTAGCAACTTACCTTGCAGGTCTTTTGCAAAGGTGATCGGAGACGTGTTGTCGTAACTTTCTGGATCGGTATTTGGGTTACCCGCATAGCGCTCTTGGTAGATAGTATCGTACAAGCGAATATCTGGCACTGGGGCAGAGGCAATACCCACTTTATATTTATCACCATGGCGGAATAACAAATTAAGCGTTGAACTACCGCCACCTGAGTGACCCCAAACACCAACACGGTCAGTATCAATGACATCCCAACGTTTTGCCATTGCATCAAGGGCGTCAACTTGGTCACGCACAGTAATAGAGCCTATTTTTTTGTAGATAGACTTACGCCAATCTCTGCCTTTTGGTGCGCGCGTGCCTCGGTTATCAACTGAGGCAACAATAAAGCCTTGCTGAGTTAAGTACGATTTGTATAAGTAACTGTCGCCTTCCCAGCGGTCTTGTACTGTTGAGCCCCATGGCTCACCATAAACATAGAAAACGATTGGGTATTTTTTGCTTTTATCCATATTCGCTGGGAACATGATGTAGCCATCAAGCTCAACACCATCACGGGCATTAACTGTAAAGAACTCGTGAGTCGGTAATTGCTCAGTCGCTAATTTCTCTTTTAATGCTTTGTTCTCAACTAAGGTTTTCACATTACTGTGATCGCTTACTTTGATGATCTCTTTCGTTGGTGGAGTGCCAAACTTAGAGAAGGTATGCATTGCCCAAGAGGTGTCTTTAGACATGTAATAGCTGTTTGAACCATCGAATGACGCTGGCGTTACACGCACCGGTTTAGAGCTGCCATCTAGCGAGGTACGGAATAAATAACGTTGGCCAGGATCATCCGGTGATGCAGTAAAGTACATAACGTTTTTATCTTCGTTGAGCGCTAACATATCAATGATGTCGTACTCGCCCGGTGTTAAATCAACAACCGTTTTGCCATCACGAGATACACGGTACAAATGACGCCAACCATCACGCTCACTGTGCCAAATAAAGAACTTACCGTCTTTTGACCAATTTGCTTTATAAAACCACTCAATAAAGGCATCGTCTTTATCTTCAAGAATTTTAGTCAGCTGCTGTTTTTGCCAGTCGAATAACCAAACTTTATTGTGGCTTTGCGGGCGGTTGAGATCTTGAATCATCAATGATTCACCAGTGCCTGCCCAGCTAATACGTGGAATATAACGATCGCGATTATCGCCACCTAGTTCAGCCCAACGGGTTTTCTTGTCATTAAGACTAACCACACCCACTTTAACCGCAGAGTTCATTTCGCCAGCTTTTGGATACGGAAATTCTTTAAGGGTAGGGTAGAGATCATCGGTGTTATTGATCATGGTGAAGTATTTCACGCCACTGGTATCAAGCTGCCAATAGGCAATTGATTTGTTGTCTGGACTCCAGCGGAAACCATCACGAATGGTAAATTCTTCTTCGTATACCCAGTCAAAATTACCATTAACAATGGTGTCGTTACCATCAGTGGTTAAAGCAGTCACAGCCTTGCTACCCACTTTTTCCATGTAGATATTGTTATCACGCACGTAAGCTACTTTTGAGCTATCTGGTGAGAACTTAGCAAACATTAGCTTTTTCGCTTCGATGTTTTCGCCACCTAACTGATATAGCGAATCGGTTTCGAGGTTTAAAAGCCAAAAATCACCACGGCTACGTGAGCGCCACACTTGCTCGCCATTGGTAAAAACCATCAGCCATTTACCATCTTTAGACCATTGGTAGCTTTCAACGGTGAGTGGCTCTTTATCACCTTTGGGAATTAATTTTTCGTAGTTAACAAGTACCTTACGACCCGTTCCATCGGCGTTATAAAACACAATATCATTGCCTTTTACGCCATGCTCATCGTCTTTAGCTTTATCGTCTTGGTTGTTTTTATCGCTTTCGCGCTCTTCAAGTACCGTATAACCAGTACCATCATCGAGCCACGTAAAATAGGTGCTACGCTCAGCTTTAAAGTCTTTTTCTTTATAAATTTGTTCAAGCGAGAGCGGATTAGCCGTTGCGTTCACTGTTGCTGATGGCGTGCTCGCTTGCTCTGTACTTGAGCATGCTTGCAAACCTAAACCCGCAACCACAGCAAACGCAAGGGTTGATGTTTTTATTAAGTTCATTTTGTTATCCCTTGGTTTTAACCAATCAAGCGTAACAAATTAACTTAATAAAATCTTAACATTTATCGTGAAAACAATGTGTTTAAACTTAAAATCACGCGTTCCACAAGAACATACTGGCTTGCTTGTTAGCAATACTTAGTTCGTAAATATCACTACACGGGCGCATCGCCGCACCATAGCAAACATGTAATGGCAATAAGTGTTCTTCACGAGGATGACTAAAACGCGCCGCAGGGGCCATTTGCCATTCTAATAACTTAGCTTGTCGCTGTTGCTCACTCAGCTCAGCATTACCACATACATCAACTAGCCATTGCTCAAAAGCCATATTTTGCGCTTGAATTTCAGCGCTTTCAGGGGTGAAAAATGCGCGCATATTATGAAAAGTAAAGCCAGACCCAATGATCAATAAATTATCGTAATCAAGTTGTTGTAAAACCTCACCTATCGCTAGGTGTAAGCTTGGCTCAAGGCTTGGATGTAACGACAATTGCACACAAGGTATATCTGCTTCTGGATACATAATTTTCAAAGGCACATACATACCGTGATCAAAGCCACGAGATGGGTTTAATGCGCTATCGATATTAGCTTTTGCCAATGCCTGATGTAATTTTTCGGCAAGGGCTGGTTCACCAGGGCTTGGGTACTCAATACTGTAAGCAGGGTCAGGAAAACCATAGTAATCATAAATTAGCTTAGGAGCAGCGCTCGAAGTGATGCTAATAGGATTCGCTTCCCAGTGTGCACTCACCATCAAAATAGCTGACGGCTTTTGAATTTTTGCAGCAATAGATTGCAAACAAGTTACCATATCAGCATGACTTGGATCGCCAAGTAAAGGCATAGGACCGCCGCCATGAGAAACAAATAAAACGCGTGGCTTTTGCATAAATGTGCTCCTTAAATACGCTTATCACTATAGTGCACGCACAGAGATACAATAACCAGCCAGAAAAACGCACAACTAGAGTGTGAATTTACACACCACTAGTTTGTAAGTACTAACTTAAATGCCAAGCTACGTTCATAGCAGGGACTTGCCCTTTTAAGCCACCTTCGAGAGGTTCTTTGCACAGTAATGTTAGTTGATAAAAAGCATCGTAGTGCTGATGTAGCTCATCGGCTACTACACTAAACGGCGGGCCCGAAAACTCATTTTGCTGATACTCAAAGACCACCACTAATTGTTTAGCTCTATTGGTCAACTCTAGTAAATGCTGGGTATAGCGAATGCGCATGGGCTTTGGCAGCGCAACTAAGGCAGCACGGTCATAAACCGCGTTGATAGTGCCAAGTTCATTCGCGGTCAGTGCAAAGATATCACCTACCCAAACGGTTAGATTTGCGCCTTGGTAACGTAATAGCTCGCCGTGTTGGCTGATTTCGGGTTCTAGTTTTAACTCATCAAATAATTGCTTAATGGCAATCTCACTAAGCTCAGCCCCAACAACACGCATACCTTGCGCGAGCAAATAATGAATGTCGTGAGTTTTGCCACACAGTGGCACAAAAACAGTATCGCCTTGCTGTAAATTTAAGTTAGTAAAATAGTGATCTAGGTAACGGTTAACGTCTCCTTCATGAAAACCTATTTCGTTATTTTCCCAACGTTGATGCCAATGCTTTGCGTCCATTACTTACTCCTAAATAAATTGAATGAATTGAGCTGATAAATATAATCCGACACCAAAAAGTAGGTGAGTTACACTACTCTTTAAGCGGGCTTGAAATGGGTTTGCGCTTTTCGTAGCCATTATCCCCATCCCTAAAGCTGGCTGCATAACAAAAAATGGCATAGATACGCTAGCTAATCCAAATATACATGCAGCGATTAAGGTGGGCTGTTCAAGCCAAGCAATACCGACCAGTAATATAAATAGAAACGAAAATAAAACACCAATAAAGTAGTGTAAGCACCAGCCAAACACGCACTCAAAATGCTTAACAGGGCTAGCTGCTATATTCTGGTGCATAAACTTTCCATCTAATAACCCCAAGCCCCAACGGCCAACTAAACAAAAGTTTAATGAAGGTACCTTAAACACTTTAGCCAGCAAAAAAGCATAAAGATCAATGAACAAAGTCGCCGCTATGCCTACAAAAGTTATCACATAAATATCATTAACACTCATAATTAGATGCTCTTAAATGATTTAATAAAAGGCATGATATCTAATTGCAAAAGTGCTAAAAATAGCAAGATAAACAAACAATGATTGCATTAATGAGAACATGATTGACGATATTGCTCTATTCATACAGATTGTTAAACAAGACGGCCTAAGTAATGCGGCTAAGAACTTGTCGCTGCCTACCGCAACAGTGTCACGACGCTTACAGCGACTTGAGCAACGCCTAGGTGAGCAGCTTTTAAATCGCTCAGCAAGGCAATGCACGTTAACGCAAGCAGGGGAGGTGTATTTTCAAAGTTATGTTGAATTAATTGAGCAATTTGAACAAACTCATCGCCAGCTTAATGAGCAAAAAGCACAATTGTCAGGAAAGCTTAAAGTGTTAGCACCTCTGAATATTAGTCATGGTTTCTTAAAGCCAATGTGGCTCGCATTTACTAAACAGTTCCCTGATATTCAACTTGAGCTACTGCTTAATAATCAACTTGAGGATCTGAGTAAAAGCCAAGCTGATATAGCGATAAGAGTAGGGCCACAGGCAGATTCTATGCTCCATCAGAAAAAGTTAGGCAGTGTTGATACTTTATTTGTATGCACTAAAGCATACCTTAATTCGGCATCTGCCATAGAAGAGCCTGCTGATTTAAAACAACATAGGTTAATTGGTACCACGTTGAGAAATAAGTGGCAGCTAACCAATACACAAACGAATGCAACTTATACTCACATGTGCCGATTTGCTAGTACTTTTAACGATACAGGATTTGTAAAATACTTAGTTTGTGATGAGCAAGGTATCGCCTTGTTACCTCGGTTTGAGGTTATAGATGAATTAAAATCTCAGCAGCTAGTTCAAGTACTGCCACACTGGCGAGGGGAAAACCGCGACATTTATGCTATCTGGTCAAGCGCACGTTTACTGAGTAAAAAGGCTGCCTGTTTAAAACAGTTTATAACCGACTATATTGCTGAACAATTATAAAGTCTGCCATTGATATTCCATCTGTTTGGCAGTCAGTAGGGCGTGTTCGTAACTAATAAACTCAGCGACTAACGCTAGGCTCATATCAATGCCAGCAGAAATTCCCCCAGAACTGGTAAACTTATCGTCGGTGACCCAGCGAGTATCTGCAATCACATTGAGATCAGAAAACATAGCAGCCAGCTCAGGTTGATCTTGCCAATGAGTCGTGACATTTTTACCGTTTAAAAGCCCAGTTTTAGCAAGCAAAAACGCCCCCGTACAAACACTCGCAACACGCTTGGTGTTAGTGGCTGTGTGTTTTAACCAAGTAATAACCTCTGCTTTTTCGAGCTCTCGTGTATGGTCGCCACCAACCACAACAAGGAGATCAAGCAAAGGGCAACCAGCAAAGCTGTAATGGGGGTTTACACTATAACCACCACGGGCAAGTACAGGCCTATCATTTTCAGCAATTAAACTCACTTGCCAGTCATTATTCGCTAGGCGCTTGGCAGTACTAAACACCTCAAACGGACCTGAGAAATCGAGCACTTCGGCATCATCATAGATGTAAATTCCAATATTCATACAATTGTTCCTATTATGTGGATTTATTTCTCAAGTAAAAAAACGTACTATGCCATTTTTGCAGTTCGTTAATGACATATTATTAAATTGCGCACTGTATACAAACAAAACTTCAAGGCATTGTTAATGCGTTTTTTATTTTTATTGAGCGTGCTGCTGGTTGGTTGTAAAACAACACAGCAAAGCGTTGCTGAAATTAGTGAAGTATCGCCGGGCACTATTTATTTTCAGGGCGAAACATCAAAGCAAAATGTTGAAAAGTTTGAACAATTATTAGTAAATAGCGATCAGCAAATCAACACCTTAATTATTAATAGCGAAGGTGGTGATGTGATGGCAGGTCTCCATTTCGGAGGCTTAGTTCATGAATATCAACTCAATGTTGTGGTGCGAGAGCTTTGTGCATCGTCTTGCGCTAATTATATCGTTACCGCAAGTCCACATGTCCTCGTTGAAGAGCAAGCCGTTGTAGGCTGGCATGGCGGCTCATTACAGCCACTATACGTGCCAATGAAGCAGCCGCCAGAGGTCGCTAGCTATATAGCAAAATGGCAAACCGCAGAGCGACAATTTTTCGATATTATCAATGTTGAACAAGCGGTTACTATCATAGGTATGATGCCTGGTATTACCGAGAAACGTGACGCTGCTATTTATAGTTACGATACCCAAACCCTGAAACGTTTAGGGTTACATATCGAGTTTGCAGGTGCGCAAACGGGGATGTCAGCAAGTGGTGAAAAAATCGCGCAGGTATTCGAACTTGAAGAGTCAGTACTTAACCACTTTTTGATGCTCAACGATATCGTGTCAGCTGAACTTATTAATTAATAAAAAGCCAACATGACGTTGGCTTTTTTGTTAGATATTAATCTAACTCTAAGTGGGCTTTTTCAACAGTTTCCGCGGGTAGCTCTTTTTGAACAGAAACCCCCAGTTCTTTGAACTCAGAGGCCTGCTTAATTAAGTTTCCTTTACCACGATACAGCTGAGAAAATGCTTTGTCGTAGCTTTCTTTGGCGCGGTCTAATTGCTTACCAACCCCTTCCATACTGGTTAGGAAACCATTGAGTTTGTTGTAAAAACGCTCTGCACGAGCGGCAAGCTCTTTTGAATATTTAGTTTGCTCTTCAAAACGCCACAGTTGTTTTACGATATTCAAGCTAGTCAATAAGGTCGTTGGAGTAGCAACTAAAATGTTTTTTTCGATTGCTTGCTGATAAATATCACTTTGGTACTTAAGCGCTTCAACAAATGCCGACTCTATCGGTACAAACATGATCACCACTTCTGGTGAGTTAATACCGGGTAGTCTGTCGTAGGCTTTGCTTGCTAACTCGTTAATACGCGATTGCACCGCCATAACATGCTCTTTAAGCGCTTGCTGAGCCTCAAGCTCTGTATCGGCATTTACATAGCGTGTATACGCGTTTAAAGAGGTTTTAGCATCAATAACTAAATGACGTTGCTGGGGTAAATACACCACAACATCAGGGCGTAAACGGCCATCTTCGGTGTTAAACGACACTTCACGCTGATAATCTACTCCAGCACGCAGCCCTGCGCTGTCTAGTACATTTTCAAGCATTAACTCTCCCCAATTACCTTGGGTTTTCTTTTGCCCTTGTAATGCGGTGCTCAGCCTATCAGCTTGTTCAGTGATAGCTTGGCTTTTAGCTTGTAAATGCAATAACTCAGTTTTTAGTGCTGCACGTTGCTTTAGATCTTCAACGTGGATCAATTCCATTTTATCGCGAAAGCCTTTTAGTTCACCCTGAACCGGTTTTAATAATTGCTCAATACTTTCTTGGTTTAAGGTTTTAAAACGCTGCGATTTTTCTTCAAGGATTTGATTAGCGAGATTTTCAAACTCTTTTTTCAGTTGCTCTTTGCTGTCTTTGATATGACTAAGCTGCTCTTTAAAATGCAGTTCTTTTTGCTCTATAGTGCTTCGTAAGGTACTTAAATCAACATCCCGCTGATTAAGTGCAGCTTTTGTATCAACAAGTTCAGCTTCAACTTGACGCCAAAACTGGTTGTATTGTTGTGCTTGTTTTTCTTGTTCTACGAAACGGGTTTTAAAGTGTTGAGACTCATCACGTTGTTCAGCGTAATCTTGCTGTAGCTGCGAAAGGGTAAGCTGGGTTTCTTGCAATTGCAGCTGCTTTTGTTCTAAATGATTTTGCAGGATTTGCTGGCTATTTTGCAGTTCGGTTAACTGATTTTTTAAGCGACTTTTTTGTAGGGCAAAAATGACACCACTAGTAACAGCACCTACAGCAGCACCAAGTACTCCACTTTGCCAATTAATCTGTGTAATTAGCTCTGTAATCATAACGAAAACTCAATAACTTAAAGACACATCATCATAACGAATTAGCGCACAGCAGAGTAGGGGGTTTAGGCATAAAAAAAGCCAGCTCAAGGTGAGCTGGCTCTAACATTACTAAAATTTAGTAACCAAATGGGAAATCAACATAATGCTTATGTAAACTGCAATTTAACAACAAGCATAACAATAGACGCCCCAAAATTTGATTAGTTCAAAAAAACTTTAAAAAAATTTAATTTTTTATCAGTGCGAGCATTTGCTCTTCATCAAACTGAGTGAAGCTCATTGATTTTTCAGTAAATAAAGCATCAACAAGGGCTTGCTTATGCTGCTGCATTTTAAATACTTTTTGTTCAATTGAGTTAGCCATAATCAATTTATAAACAAACACTGGGTTCGTTTGGCCAATTCGATAGGCACGATCTGTCGCTTGTTTCTCAACAGCAGGGTTCCACCAAGGATCAAAATGAATCACAGTATCGGCTTGAGTTAGGTTTAGCCCTGTACCGCCGGCTTTAAGGCTAATTAAAAACACGGATGTATCACCTTGAGTAAACTCTTCGATAACACGGTCACGGTGTCGTGTTTGTCCAGTAAGCATACTAAAGCGAATGCTAAGCTCATTTAATCGCTCAGCTATCACATCAAGTGCCATGGTGAATTGACTAAATATAATCACCTTTCGACCTTCGCTAAGCATGATAGGCAAATGCTTAGATAACCACTCAAGCTTTGCGCTGCCAGCCTGTGAACTAGGGTCGATCAATTTTGGATGACAGCAAATCTGTCTGAGCTTTAACAATGCATCTAAAAAGGCTAGCTTACTTTTTTGCACACCTTGCTGCGCAAATAGGTCGACTAATTTCTGTTCTAAAGATTCAGTGATACCGGTGTAGATTTCTTTTTGTTTGCTTTCAAATTCAAACTCTTTAACTAGCTCGGTCTTCTCTGGTAGCTCTTGCGTTACCTGAGCTTTAGTTCGACGCAAGATAAATGGCATGATCAACGATTTAAGTTCATCTGCACGGGCAACATCGTTATCACGCTCAATAGGCGTTTGAAAATAACTCTTAAAATGTGTTTGCGAACCAAGCAAAGAGGGCATTGCAAAGTCGAGCAAAGATTTAAGCTCAAATAAGTTATTTTCAATTGGCGTGCCGCTTAAGCACAGTTTGAAGTCAGCATTCAGACGCTTGACCAAGCGTGAAACCTGCGCAGCATCGTTTTTGATATATTGAGCTTCATCAAGAATGATGTTTTCAAAATACAGCGGCGAATAAAAGGCAATGTCACGCTTCAACAGTGGGTAAGTTGTTAAGATACAATCTGCTTGCGACAACTGTTGTAATTGGTCGCTGCGCGCAGCACCAAATACGGTGGTGATTTTTAAGTTGCTCGCAAACTTATTGATTTCGCTTTGCCAATTACCGACCAAGCTGGTTGGGCAAACAATTAACGTAGGGCCTGCTTGTGGTGATTGCTTGGCATTAGCTAAAAAGGCAATAACTTGTAAGGTTTTACCTAGCCCCATGTCATCTGCCAAAATACCACCAAGTTGATGACGTTTTAAAAAGTTAAGCCAATCAACACCGTGCTGTTGGTACTCACGTAATTGCACACCTTGGTTTAAGCCTTGAATATCGGACTTTTTAATAAGTTGTTGTGAGCTATTTAGTTCAGATAAGTACGCATCGAGTGCATCGTCGACAATATTAACCTTAATTGCTTTTTGCTCGATAAGCTTAGGCAAAAACGATAAAGGCATTAAGATTTCGTCACGGGTTTTAATGTACTCAAATCGCTTGCGATAGTCATTTAATTGTGTGATTGCATTTTTTTCTACTACAGCAAAACGTTTTCCCACATTGAAGTAATAAAACAGTTCGCTTTGTCTATTGAGAGATTGGAAGTCGGGATTCTCTGTAGTAAATAGTTGTAGTGTTTTGACTCCCGAGATCACGATTTTACTAACTATTTGATGGCCTTTACCACGCTGGACTTGGAGTGATACTTGCTTCAAGCCTTTGCTGACACTTAGCTTATCGTCTATTTTCCAACCACGTTTCAATAAGTTAGGAACTATTTCATACTTAAGCCAGTGCCCATGAATCGCCGAGTTTCTATTAAAAATGAGCTCGGTTTGTAAAGCCCCTTTACAGAGTTCAAAACCGAGATTTGTTAGCTCATTTACAACCGTATTCTCAAGCGACTTGTTCAGTATATCAGCAGGTGCCTGACCTAAATCATACAGCGAATTATGATAATTAAACTTTAAAGAGAGTGTAATTACGTTCTCATCACTATTGATACTAATCACAGGAAAAACTGTACGGGAGTTATTTTTCTTACTTTGTTTAAAAGCGTGAGGGATAACACCTTCACCAAAGTTATCATTGAGTTGCTGATAAACGCGATCAAAGTTCTCTGTGTGAATAGCTGGCATATTTGCAAGTAAAGCAATCTCATCAGCCGTTAACGGAGTACGAATACGGCCTACCTTCAGTTTTTCAGGGTCTAGGTAAGTAGGGGGCGTTGTTTTTAATAATAACCAATTATCTTGGCCTGCAAGTGTCATACTCAATGACGTTAAGTCTTTACGTTGTTTCCAATCAAACTCTAGCGCTTGCATGCTATCAGCTTTAATAGCTTGGCGAGAGCGACCTAAAAATAAACGCTGGGTGGCAATTAACTGCTGCAGTGCTGCAAAGCCCCATTGACCTTTAAGCTCTAATTTACCAAGGGCATTTTGAGAACGGATCCAGCTATATAAACGAAAATCCGATTCTAATAAATCAGTAGGAGTCACAAAGCTATTTAATTGCTGCTCAGTTAGGTTTCGACCTAATGTATAGTCGTGTTCTGAGTCATAATTAGCAATTTTTGGAGTGAGGGTTACAACAGACTTCTCTACATCGAGGACAAATAATAGAACCTGTTTAGCAGTATTACTGGTATTTTGTTTTAGCGTTTTTAGTTCACTAAACCAATCATTAATGATGTAGTCTTCGCCATAGTCACCTGAATGTTCAATTTTTAGCTTAAGAAGCACAGCTGCGACATGACGACATTTAGTTTTAGAGCCACAAGTACAATGCGAATCAACCGAAAAACCACTTGGTAATTTACTGATCTCAATATGCTGAGTAAAGGTATTTCCTTCGTTACCAAACATTGATGCATCGATAATACTAAAGTCACTGTTATGCTCTAACCAGTTGATTTGACCGTTCTGATGATATTCTTTTGCTTTACTTAACACATGTGGCTTAAATAGCTGTTTAATGAAGCGCTCGGATAGAGGAAACTGAGTTTCTTGCTCTTGTTTAATTTCTTCAAAGATAGCTAGCAAGTCACTTTTAGATAAGTTAGCAGACATAACGTTTTTGGCAGTAAAAACAAAAAATAATTCTGCCAGTATATGATCTATCGGCCCAGAGCTAAAGCACTATTGGGCAATATTGGACTGGTTGGAGCTGATAACTTGGTAAAAAACTGTTTTAAACGAGAATCAAAGCTACAAACTGACATACTGAGCATTTAACAAACAACAATCGCACAAGATACAAACAGGTTAATAACAAGGCAGGGGCTTTACAGATCAATTTTTTACTAAGCAATCTAATTATGAGAGTAAAAAGCCTGTAAAGGGGTGATTAGTTGGTAAAAAACTGATCTGAGAGTGTAATAAATACCAATTTTGCCCGTCATAGATCATTATTTTACTAACAAAAGAGAGGAATAGATCACGCTTTTACTAACAGTAAAAGCGTGAGGGATCATTCTTTTACTAACTAATTAAAGCTATTTAAAAGCTTAGTTAACTGCTCTAAGCGTTTGTCTGTCATCACTTTATTATCGATTTTAACAGATAAATCGCCGCTTTTAATGTTACGCTGTACGCTGACAAACTCACTGTCGATAAGCGCTTCACGGCGGCTTGGCGCTGCAGGCTCGGCTGTCAATAACTTAGTAATTGCTAACGCACGTTTATCATCACTACTAATTTGCGCTATTTCGCTATCTCTGCTGACATCGTTTACTAGTTTGGTAAACAATTGTTCATCACGCTCTTTGGCACTTATAAGCTTTTTCGCTACTTCACGGCCAACATGGTTTGCTGTTGGGTAAAGGCTTAAAACCGTTGAAGGTAGGTTCTCATAAGCTTTGATAGCATCAGCAATGGCTGTGTGTGATACTCCCTCAATCGCAGCAATCTCACGATAAGAGCCCTTTTTACCTTCAGCAATAAGCTCATCACGGGTCTGTTGATATGCTTGACCAAGCTCCCATAGGCTTGGAGCAATATATTGATCAGATGATACAGCAAGTATTTTAGCATCTTGATCTGTGAAATCTTTAGAGCTTAAAACTAAGTAATCAGAGTTACTTAAGATACATGCTTTACGACGACGAGAGCCGGCTAAAACAAGCATTTCGTCACCTTTATCCCAACATAGGGCAGGGTGCTGATTACGACCGTCTTCGGCAATCGCTGGAAGAATATCAGCGACTGATTTTTCATTTAATAATGATTGTACTCGTCGGTTTTTACCATATACCTTTGTTTTAGCTTCAATTTCAGAGCTAGGGATAACCTTACACACTAAGGTAATTAAGCGAGTAGGATCGCTAGGCGAAGGCATACTCACTACATCTCCAGCTGTTGCTTGTTCCAGTAACGCATCTAAGCTACTGCTTTCAATTGACGTTGAAAATGGATCTAAGCTGGTATCATTCTTACGTTTTTTAGCCATTTTTATTATTAACCTTACTTAGCTGGATTGAGAGATGATTGGGTTGATTGCCAATTAGAACGAATCAACATTTCTAGTTCATCAACGACATCTTTGATATTTTCTTGAGCACGAAGTAGTGACTCTCGGCTAGCTAAGCTATCAGATGTTTTTTGATCAAAAATAGTATTAAAAGATGATGAACTAGCAGTAATAGCTGAGCTATGATTAATCGGATAGCTCATAACTTGGCGACCAAATGCACTACGTACATCTTTGACAATGTCACGCTGCGAGTGATTTCCTTTCACATAATTAGTTACCAAGAATTGCATAAAATCCCAGCCTTGATGGCCTAGTGCTGCAACAGTATGATAAATCTCACCCAATCGTTTTAAGTATTTATTATTTGCATCAAAATCTACAGCTTCTGGATGAACTGGGATAAGCATGGATGTTGAGGCCATTAACGCGTTGTAAAACATAAAGTTAAGGGAAGGTGCGGTATCTATTAAGATAAGATCAAATTGATCTTTCACGGGTTCAATGACTTTCTCAAGTAACTTATGATAATGACGTGTTCTATCGTAACTAGAGCTATCTTTTAATAGAGTTGCTGTTTCATGCTCAAAGTAAAAATCATCCATACCAGAAGGCAAAATACGAATATTTGGGATATGAGTTGGTAAAAAAGAATTAGTAACCAATTCATCCCAGGTTTCGTTTTCTTCAAGTTCAATACAATCACGCATTAAGTCACCGACAGTGATCGGATCTGGCTCGCTAGGAGGAAAGAAACTTGATGAAGAACCTTGCGGATCGAGGTCGATAATACCAATTCGGTAACGCTTGATATTTGTAGTAGCAAGTGCCGCAGCGATATTCACCATGCTAGTTGTTTTACCACAGCCACCTTTTAATGAATTGATAACAATAACTTGTAATTTGTCATCTACAGTACGGTGATCAGGCTTAATATCCATGATGTCAGCCATAGCAAAGATATTGACTAACGTGTAAGCATAGTGACCATTAGCTCCACGTTTGATATTAAGTTCATCAAAATCACCATTGTCGTGGCGTCTTTTTAACGTACGATTATTACAGCCTAATAGATCTGCGGCTGCTTTTTGAGTGTAAGTCCGAAGTTCTTTTTCTTCAGACTTAAGATGAGCACGATAATGTTGAATACGTCCTTCTAGCGATTTTTCAGCAACTTCTGCTGTCGCTTTTAGTAACCTATAAGTGGCTAGCGCATTATTATTGATAGACATACTTTCTTCCTCAAAGTTATGATTTAAGTATAATGTCCATTCAAATTGCTGTAAACAACTATTTAAGGCGACATACCTTTTATTTATAAGACATTTAATAAAAATTTGTAACTTTACTAATGCTAAGTATAAATAAGTAAGTTTAATATCGGTTAAGTATATAGGTATATAAGATTAAGATGCTAAAATAGTGAAATATATAGCTGATTTCATTGAATATTTACTAAAAAGCCAGATCGTGTTTTTACTTGGTAAAGATCAGATCTTTAATGACTCGCAGATCAACCAATTACTAAGCAAAAGATGAGCTTTCGACTTATACACAGTTTAGTCACTGCTTTACTCACAAAAATAGTGGTATAGATCAATTTTTTACTAACTAAATTATAAAGTTATACACCGAGAGCATGACTAAAATGCGCAATAAGTTGGTATGGATCTGATCTATAGTTGGTACAGATCAGATCTATGCTAACTAAAGGGCTGTTTATCCACATGCTGTTTTAAAAAAGCAATTTATGTCGTGTTAATTTGCTTTAAAAAGGTGATAAGCAGGACATAATTTGAACTGAGTTAGTAAAATCGCGACCTATCAACTATAACTTAGTAAAAATCTGATCTGAAAATCAGCAATTACGAAACAGTTAGTATAAAACTGATCCAAAGAAATTAATTATGATCGGATCAAGTTTATACTAACTTAAACATTTAACTTTTGAAGTTTTATGTGTTGTTATTAACTGTCGAAGAAAAATTGGAAATAAGAACAATGAGCCGAAAGGTCAACATCTCGGTAGATAACTTACCCGATACATTACGCGGGCAGATCCACGGGGTGGAAAGTGCAATAGATAATGAAAGTCTTGCACTATTTACAGACAACAAAGATGTGCGTGTTTCAATTGAAAATGCTGCACATGGTTTGAGAGCTTACTCAAATACATTTAATCATTATGATCTATGGGGACGATTTGTCCGTTCTGGTCATAAGAAGCTTCCGGTTGAAGAAGCACCAAAGAAAACCATCGTTACACGAAAAATCTCTGAAAAAGTAGACGGCATTCTATATGATGGTGAAATCAAAATTACACCTGCGGTAGTAAGCACAAGAAAAGATGGTGAAGATGTTGAATATCTTGTTTGGCCATCTGATCGTGAAGAAAAGGTCGAACGTGCCTTAATTCGATTAGCCTCTAAAGGTAAAATTGTAAAAATCAATTTTAAGTCTGGTATTCAATACGCAGTTGTTTTTTCTATGAATGAATTAGCGCAAGAGCTGAAAGCTGTTGGTCAGTCGATGCCTTATCCGCAAATCAAAGAATCATTAGAAGCATTACAAGGTTCTAAACTTTCTTTTAAATATTCAGCAACAGATACGCGTAACTCGGATATTGATGACTCATTTTACGAATCGAACATGAACTTTTTATCGTCACTTCATTTTAGTGGTAAGAAAGGTCAGGGTGGTAACGTAAAATGTGTAGCTTGTTTGAATGCCTTCGTTCATAACATGATCGATAACCTTGAATACAAAGGTTACTACTTTAATAGTGCTCAAGAATTAAAACGTGGTTTATCTCGTTGGATGATGCTTCGTTTATATCATTTATGGCGTTATGCGGCACCCGGTAAGACCTACCATTTCCGACTATTATCGATTATGGAAAAATATGGCTCTATTTATTCAACAGACGAAATTACCGAGAATAAATTAAAAGCTTTGCGTCGTGATATGACAACGACAATGAAAGACTTAATTGAGAAAGGTGCTATCTCTGAATATAACATTACCAATGTCAAAGATGACAAAACGGGTAATATTATTGATTACACATATGAGATGCATCCATCTGATCAATTTTGTGATGAGATTCTTACGCTAAATAAACATAACAAACGAATCGAAATTCAAGGTGGTAAGCGCATTGTTGAAAATGCTGTTTTAATCGATGAAGATAAAATTGAAGAAATAGTAGAAGACTAAATTTTTAAATACTTCTAACTATAAAGAAAAGGCCACATATGTGGCCTTTTTAACATAATCAATCTGTTACTTGTTCTAAGTAAAGTCTATCAACTAAGAAATCATATTCCCTTTTTCGAGGATGACTTTCTGGTTTTTGGTAATCAGATAATGTACCCAGTTTTACATCTGGTTCTGGGTTTATCAAAATAAAAGGTAAAGCAGCACTAACATGATATCGGTTTTGAGCTGTATATCTTACATTAACTTGTGGACTAACTCTTGTTGGTCTACGAATTCGTAATTTTTCTTTATCACCTAAACTTGCAACACGACTTTGCTCTTGTGCAACTAGCGCTTGCCAAGAGTGTTGGTCTATCATTCTTGGATTAGAATAACTAGCCGATTTATCGAGCATTGCTAAGGCCATTTTTTTAGTTAGCGTTTTAGTTGCGTGTTTGTGCATCCAAGTAAAACGAACAGAGTAGGGCGATTCAGTTTCAAAATGGATTTTACGATATGCAGAAAGTGTAATGAGATTAGGCACAGCATTGTGAACCGCTTCAAATCGCGCATCATTATTATCGATAGCTATTACACTATTTTTAAAATCAGCTTTGGCTTTATTTAACTGATTTATCCTTGCAATGAAATGTTGCTTATCGACATCTTTTAAAACTAATAAACCTGGATGTCTTTTTAATACTCGACTGCTTAATCCAGTCTTTTTATAAAAATCACCAAAAGAATTTAGAATTAACTTATGAGCATCATTGCCTTCAATTTTTTGTACACTAATTGAAGAAGGGACTTTCTTTTCGTCGTTTATATCGATATCTGGCAATTGATAATATGATGCTTTATGAAAACCCACTTCCTTTAATTCTTCACAAAACAAATGAGTTAACTCACTTACTAAATCAAACTGACTGCGTATTTCTAACTTCGTACTCATAGGAACACATCTTACTTAAAGTTAATTCAATTCTAACCTTATCACTTGATTATTTAAAGTTAATTTCTTCTTATTGCTGACCTTACACTTGAATATAATAAAGTATGATGTGTTCTTTAGTGTATTTGATAGTACAACTTTTTAATTTGATCAATGTAGACTTAAAAAAGGATTTTTTATACATGTAAAGCTGAGGTTACACTATGGCTTGCTTAAGGTAAGATGTGTTCTTTTATGATGCATCAACGAAAAATATCGTAAAACAGGTGTAACTAACTGGTTTAGAACAATAAAATATTGGAGTTTTAATTGTTAATATCGAAACTGTTTATCAAATAACGAAATAATCATAAATAGCTGAATATTGTCCTTGAACTTAGTACGTGCAATAAGTTAGTTTTCGTTAACGGTCTATGTTAGGAATGAGGAAAGAACATGCAATCGTGGAACCCAGACAGCTGGAGAAAACTGCCGATACTTCAGCAGCCAGAGTACCCAGATCAAGAAGCCCTAAAATCAGTTGAAGGGCAATTAAAAAGCGCACCACCTTTAGTATTTGCTGAAGAGACTCGTAGCTTATACAAGCAATTAGAAGCTGTATGTGAAGGCAGAGCCTTTTTATTACAGGGTGGTGATTGTGCAGAGTCATTCAGTGACTTTAATGCAGCAAATATCCGCGATACATTTAAAACGCTTTTACAAATGGCCGTTGTTTTAACTTATGGCGGTAAATGCCCTGTCGTGAAAATTGCGCGTATGGCTGGTCAGTATGCAAAGCCACGTTCATCAGATTATGAGACAATTGACGGTGTATCTCTGCCTTCATACCGTGGTGATATCATCAATAACTTTGAATTTACTGAGCAAGCACGTGTACCTGATCCACAGAGATTGATGACTGCATATCATCACAGTGCAGCAACGTTAAATTTATTACGCGCATTCGCACAAGGTGGTTTAGCCGATTTACATCAAGTAAACCGTTGGAACATGGGTTTTGTTGCTGCAAATCCACTTAAAGAGAAATACCAACAACTAGCTGACAGAATTCAAGATGCGCTTGAATTTATGGAAGTGTGTGGTATCGACTCAACCGTTGCACCGAGCTTAAAAGAAACAGACTTATTTACATCACATGAAGCGTTATTATTAGGCTATGAAGAAGCTCTAACACGCCGTGACCACTTATCAGGTGATTGGTACGATTGTTCTGCACACTTTGTTTGGATTGGTGAACGTACACGTCAACTTGATCATGCACACATCGAATTCTTTAAAGGCATTAAAAACCCAATTGGTGTGAAGGTTGGCCCGGGTATGGACCCAGATGAGCTAATCAAACTTATCGATGCAGTTAACCCAGATAACATTCCAGGTCGCTTAACGTTAATTACACGAATGGGCGCTGATGTTCTTCCAGAGAAACTACCGGCACTTGTACGTAAAGTACAACAAGAAGGCCGTAAAGTTATTTGGAGCTCAGATCCAATGCATGGTAATACTGAGAAAGCGAGCTCAGGTTATAAAACACGTAGCTTTGATAATATTCTTCGTGAAATTAGCCAGTTCTTCGCAGTACACAAAGCTGAAGGTTCATACCCAGGTGGTGTTCACCTTGAAATGACTGGCCAGCACGTGACTGAATGTACTGGTGGTGCGTATGGCTTGTCTGATGAAGATTTAGCACAACGCTACCGCACACAGTGTGACCCACGCTTAAATGCGGATCAAGTTTTAGAACTAGGTTTCTTAGTTGCTGACTTATTAAAAGACGCTCGTAAGTAACACTAAGTTATCCAAAAAAAGGCTGCACATTGCAGCCTTTTTTAATGTCCGATACTAAAATAAGTTAGTACTTACGTCTTTCAAGTCCAGTATCAGATATAATCTTTGCAGAAATTTCTTCTACAGAATGATGAGTTGAATTTAAAAATTGAATCTTCTGCTTTTTATAAAGCATTTCTACTTCACGCACTTCAATACGACACTGTTTTAAAGACGCATATTTTGAATTTGCCATTCGACGCTGGCGAATATCGGCAAGGCGAACAGGGTCAATCGTTAAACCAAATAGTTTATGTTTGTAAGCTTTTAAACACTCAGGCAGGCTGCCTCTTTCTAAATCATCTTCTGTAAGCGGGTAATTAGCTGCTTTAATACCATATTGTAATGCCAAGTATAAACTAGTCGGTGTTTTACCGCTTCTGCTAACACCCACTAAAATAATGTCGGCTTCAGAGTAGTTTTTAATGTTAGCGCCATCATCATTAGTCAACGCATAGTTAACCGCATCAATACGAAAATCATAACTTTTCTCGTGCATTGAATGCGTTCTATGAACCTTCGGTACCGGCGCAACTTTTAACTCTTGAGAAATTTTATCACTGTATTGTGATAAAAAGTCATAACACACTGCGCAAGACGATTTAATAATTTCACTTAGCTCGTGGTTAACAAAAGTAAAGAACACGAGTGGCTGCTCACCATCACGTTGAGCAGTCGAATTAATTAAGTTCTTAACTTCAATTGCTTTTTTTTCTGTTTCAACAAATGGGATTGTTTTGTGATTAAACTCAACAGGAAACATAGATAAGGTCGCATGACCAAAGACTTCAGAGGTGATAGCTGTTCCGTCAGAAATATAGAATGCAGTTCTCATAATTAACCTTTTTATTACCTTTATCTGCAAAATAGGGGCTTCACGGTTTACGTGAGGTCTGTTGCCAGTGTAGAATGAAGCTGACCTTTTTAGAAGGTTTTCTTTCTTAACTCTCACAGTTAGTACTACAATTTGTTTTATGGAGAAAGATCCGTGCAAGAATACGTTCTCTGGTATCAAGAGCTTGGTATGCAAGATGTTCCACGTGTTGGCGGTAAAAACGCTTCACTGGGTGAAATGATCTCAAACCTAGCTAACGCTGGTGTTCAAGTGCCAGGTGGTTTCGCTACAACCGCTGATGCATTCAACGAGTTCCTTGAACAATCAGGGCTAAACTCAAAAATCCACGATATTTTAGACACATTGGATGTGGATGATGTAAATACACTCGCTAAAGTCGGTGCCGAAATCCGCCAATGGATTATCGATACACCATTCCAACCTAACCTAGACCAAGCCATCCGCGACGCATATAGCCAATTACATGGCGACGCATCACAAGATGTTTCATTTGCAGTTCGCTCGTCTGCTACAGCAGAAGACATGCCAGATGCTTCATTCGCAGGACAACAAGAAACGTTTTTAAACGTACGTGGTATAGATTCAGTAATGACTGCAATCAAACACGTGTTTGCCTCACTATTTAATGACCGCGCAATTTCTTACCGTGTTCACCAAGGTTATGATCACCGTGGTGTTGCATTATCAGCTGGTATCCAACGCATGGTACGTTCAGATAAAGCTTCTTCAGGTGTTATGTTCAGTATTGATACTGAATCTGGCTTTGAAGATGTTGTATTTGTAACTTCAAGCTATGGTCTTGGTGAAATGGTTGTACAGGGTGCTGTAAACCCAGATGAATTTTATGTTCACAAACCAACTCTTGCTAACGGTAAACCAGCAGTAGTTCGCCGTAATATTGGCTCAAAAGCAATTCAAATGATTTACTCTGCGGATGAGTCACATGGTAAGCAAGTTGAAATTGTTGATGTAGATTCGTCACTTTCAAACAAATTCTCAATCACAGATGCTGAAGTTCAAGAACTTGCAAAGCAAGCTGTGATCATTGAAAAACACTACGGTCGTCCAATGGACATCGAGTGGGCAAAAGACGGTAACGACGGTAAACTGTATATCGTTCAAGCACGTCCAGAAACAGTTCGTTCAAACGAAGACGCTAACGTGATGGAGCGTTTCCAATTAAACGGTACAAGTACAGTTGTTGCTGAAGGCCGTGCAATTGGTCACAAAATTGGTTCAGGTACAGTACGTGTACTCGATTCAATTGATGAAATGGACAAAGTACAACAAGGTGACATTCTAGTTACTGACATGACTGACCCTGATTGGGAACCAATCATGAAACGTGCTGCTGCGATTGTTACAAACCGCGGTGGCCGTACTTGTCATGCGGCAATCATTGCACGTGAATTAGGTATTCCTGCAGTTGTTGGTTGTGGTAACGCAACTGATTTAATTAAAGCAGGCCAAGATGTAACAGTATCGTGCGCCGAAGGTGACACAGGTTACATCTACGAAGGTATTTTAGATTACGAAGTACTTACTTCACGTGTTGATGAAATGCCTGAATTACCAATGAAAGTTATGATGAACGTGGGTAACCCTGATCGTGCATTTGACTTTGCACGCTTACCCCATGCAGGTGTAGGTCTAGCGCGTGTTGAATTCGTAATCAACCGAATGATTGGTGTTCACCCTAAAGCACTTCTTAACTTTGATGCACAGTCAGACGAGCTTAAAGCTGAAATTTCAGAGATGATGGCAGGTTATGAATCGCCAGTTGAATTCTACATTTCTAAGCTTGTTGAAGGTATTGCAACACTAGGTTGTGCATTTGCACCTGAGCGTGTAATTGTTCGTATGTCTGACTTCAAGTCAAACGAATATGCAAACCTTGTTGGCGGCCAGCAATATGAGCCGGAAGAAGAAAACCCAATGATTGGTTTCCGTGGTGCAGCACGTTATATCTCTGAAGATTTCCGTGACTGTTTCGCGTTAGAGTGTGAAGCGATTAAACGCGTTCGCAACGAAATGGGTATGACTAATATTGAAATCATGATCCCATTTGTTCGTACACTTGAAGAGGGTAAACGCGTTATTGAATTACTAGAAGAGCACGGCCTTAAACGTGGCGAAAATGGTCTTAAAGTAATCATGATGTGTGAATTACCATCAAACGCGTTACTTGCAGATGAGTTCTTAGAGTATTTCGATGGTTTCTCTATCGGTTCAAATGACTTAACTCAGTTAACATTAGGTCTTGACCGTGATTCAGGTTTAATTGCCCATCTATTTGATGAGCGTAACCCTGCAATCAAGAAACTATTATCAATGGCTATTCAAACAGCTAAAGCAAAAGGCAAATACGTAGGTATTTGTGGCCAAGGTCCTTCAGATCATGAAGACTTTGCAGCTTGGTTAGTTGAGCAGGGCATTGATTCTGTTTCTCTAAACCCAGATACAGTATTGGAAACGTGGTTATATCTTGCTAAGAAATTAGCCGACTAAGTACTTTATTTAACTAAAATAAAGAACCTAATATAAAAATGCCAGCACTTAGCTGGCATTTTTGTTACTTCGAAGGGCGTGTTGACCTTTTATGATTGATTTTGCAGCAGTGTGTTTGGTATTTAGGCAAGGCAGAGCCTGTGTAGTGTGGTTGTTCCACATAAATAGGTGATAACGCAGCATCAATGTCAAACACGCGCTGCTCTTCGGGTTCTTCCTAGGGGCGATTAACTCTTTGTTGCTCGATTTTTACTTAGCCCACTAGGTTACAAATCTCGCGCCGCGATTAAATCGCCCCTAGAGTGAACAAAGTCTAATCTACAAAGGGCAACACGCCCTTTAAATCAGCGAGCAAGTTTTTTATCAATATAGGCACATGACTTAGTAAGTGCCTTTTGGCACAAGGTTAAATAATCACGCGCTTTAGGATAGTAAAAAGATAAACAGAAAAGTCCTGCAATAAAGAAGATCAGCGACGGTCCGGGAATAATGACAAAACTAAACCCAATAACATGCACAAGGCACCTAAACTGATTAATGCAATTTTTTTCATCTGACTATCTCATTTGCTGCTTTAATACACAGTATAAAAGTATTGCCCCCTAAATCGATAAAAAGAGTGTTACAAACTGTAAAATCTTCAATTTATCTTGGCTATTAGCATGATATAATTTGCAAAATGCCTTAATTTATCACCGTCATGATAGCAACAATAAGCCAACAACAAGCCGCCACAGAACTCGTTTCTAATTACTTAGAAACAATTAAAAAACAAGGTTTTAGTGGTGATACCGATGCAAGCTTTTCTACACGTTTAAGTTTATCGACCGATAACAGCGTTTACCAACAAGTACCTCAAGGTGTCATCTTTCCAAAGTCTGCAAAAGACATACAACTTGCTATGCAAATTGCTTCACGTGATCCGTTTTTATCACTGACATTTGGTCCACGCGGTGGCGGTACGGGTACTAATGGCCAATCGCTAACACCCGGTATAGTTGTTGATTTATCACGTTATATGCGTGAAATCTTAGAAATCAATGTCGAAGAAAACTGGGTACGCGTGCAGACAGGTGTAATCAAAGATCAATTAAATGACTTTTTACGCCCTTATGGTTTTTTCTTTGCGCCCGATTTATCAACAAGTAACCGAGCAACAATCGGTGGCATGATAAATACAGATGCCTCTGGTCAAGGCTCTTTGGTTTATGGCAAAACCAGTGATCACGTTTTAGGCCTTACTACTTATCTTGTTGATGGCACTGAAATGTCAACAACCTCTATGCCTATTGAAAAAGCAAAAGTAATTGCTGAACAAAACACGACTGTAGGTAAATTATATAAAACAGTTATCGATATTGGCCTTGAAAACCGTGATGCTATTTTAGAAAAATTCCCACGTTTAAACCGTTTTCTTACCGGTTACGATTTAGAACATATTTTTTCTGATGATTTACAAACCTTTGATATGAGCCGATTAATTACTGGCTCCGAAGGTTCTTTAGGTATTGTTACAGAAGCGAAACTTAACATTACGCCAATTGCAGAATTTAAGACTTTAATTAACATTAAATACGATAGCTTTGATTCTGCACTTCGTCATTCCCCCTTTCTAGTCGCAGCAAATGCAACTTCGGTAGAAACAGTCGACAGTAAAGTGCTTAACCTTGCTCGAGAAGATATCATTTGGCATTCAGTATCGAACTTAATAACCGATGTTGAAAACAAAGATATGCAAGGGCTCAACATGGTTGAGTTTAATGCGGTTTCACCAGAAGACATAAAAGACAAAGTAGACACTCTTTGTAAGTTACTTGATAAATGTGTTGCAAAGCAAACTAATGGCGTGATCGGTTATCAGTTAACGAATGACAAGGCTGATATTTTAAAAATTTATGCAATGCGTAAAAAGTCAGTGGGTCTTTTAGGGAATGTAAAAGGCAATCAAAAACCATTAGCTTTTGCTGAAGATACTGCAGTACCTCCAGAAAACTTAGCAGATTTCATTGTCGAGTTTCGCGAACTTCTCGATAACCACAATCTTCAATATGGTATGTTTGGCCATGTTGATGCGGGTGTTTTACACGTACGACCTGCTTTAGATATGTGTGAACCTGAGCAAGAAAAATTGCTTCGTCATATTTCTGATGAAGTCGTTAAACTGACGGCCAAATATGGCGGCTTAATGTGGGGTGAGCACGGCAAAGGATATCGAAGTGAATATGGCCCTGAATTTTTTGGCGAGCATTTATTTACACAACTTCGAAAAATTAAAGCGGCATTTGATCCAAATAACAGAGTAAACCCTGGTAAAATCTGTACGCCAATTGAAAGTAAAGACTCACTCGTTTCTGTTGACGATCAAAAGCGAGCCTGGTTCGACAAAGAAATTTCTATCGATGTTAAAACAGAATTTAATAACGCGATGACCTGTAATGGTAATGGTCTGTGTTTTAACTACGATGAAAAATCACCAATGTGTCCGTCTTATAAAGTAACAGGTGACCGCCGATATTCACCAAAAGGTCGCGCGAGTTTAATGCGCGAATGGTTACGACTTCAAGAGTCTGAAAATATTGATTTACTCAATGTTGAAAAAGAATTGATCAATGGTGAAGTAATCACTTGGTGGGAGCGCTATCAACATAGTCGCGATAAGAAGAAGGGCGTTTATGATTTCTCTCATGAAGTGAAAGAATCAATGGACGAATGTTTAGCTTGTAAAGCATGTACAACTGCATGCCCAATTAAAGTTGACGTACCAACATTCCGTTCACGCTTTTTAAATTTCTACCATAGTTATTATGCACGCCCAGCAAAAGATTACTTAGTGGCAGGCATCGAACAAACGGCGCCGGTAATGGCCAAGTTTGCTAAAGTGGTAAATCCGATTGTAAATACAAAACTAGTTTCTGGTTTAATTAAAAATACAATTGGTTATGTTGATACGCCAAGCTTAAGCGTACCGCAACTTTCTAAACGTATTTCTAAAGATCAGCAATTTAATTTTGAATTACTTAATTCGCTTTCCAAAGAACAACAAGCTGAATATGTATTGATAGTTCAAGATCCATTTACGAGTTTTTACGAAGCCGAATTAGTTGAAAGCTTTATTAAAGTCATTAAAGCGTTAGGCAAAAAAGCAATGCTATTACCATTTAAACCTAATGGTAAAGCACAGCATGTAAAAGGGTTTTTAAATGAATTTAAAACAACAGCAAAAAATGCAGCTGAGTTTTTAAATTCACTCAGTGAAATCAATGCACCTTTAGTTGGGCTCGATGCATCTTTGGTTATGTGTTACCGAGATGAATATGTGTCAATTTTAAAAGAGAACCGTGGAGATTTTAAAGTTGAACTTGCGCATGAATGGCTTCAAACGCAAAACTTCAAACAGGTTACTCTTGCCACAAAATCGAATTCGCCATTTAAATTGTTAAGTCATTGTACTGAAACAACAGCTATGCCAAATGCATCTAAAGTTTGGCAAACTATTTTTGCTGATTTAAATTTACAACTAGATACGACTAGTACAGGTTGTTGTGGTATGGCAGGAACCTATGGCCATGAAAAACAAAACCAAGAAAATTCACGGGCACTTTATGAAATGAGTTGGCAACCGATTATTTCTAATAATGAGCCTGAAACTATTTTAGCAACTGGATTTTCTTGTCGTAGCCAAGTGAAACGCTATGAAAAATTTAAACCAAAACATCCACTGCAATTAATTGCAGAGCTACTCTAATTTTTAAAATAAATAAGGCGCGTTACGCGCCTTTTTTATTGGTAACTTTTTGCGATCGGCTTAGTACTCACGCCATGAATAAAAACACTAAATAAAATGGTTGTTAATGTTACGGTGGCTATTTGCTCTTTGTTCACAATATCTGTATCCATCACCATTAAAGTAAAAACGATAGACGCCAAACCTCGTGGACCAAACCAAGCAAAAGTTAATTTATCTTTGAAGTTTAGATTAGTAAACATAAGTGAAAGCAGTACCGGCACAATTCTAAAAATCGTCACACTTAATAGCGCATAAAAAACAATTGGCCAGGTAATATCATTCACAATTAAGTGACCACATACAAAACCGAATAAACACCAAATCAGTAGCGCAACGAATTCAGCGATATGTTCAGAATCTTTAACTAATGTTAAACGTACTTTTTTAGGGGCTAAGTAATCGAATAAAAGTCCCGCTACAAAAACAGCAATAAAACCACTGCCATGAAAATTCTGTGTTAAAGAGAAAATTGCCATGACTAAACCAATCAATAAAAATGGACTGCTATTATTTGCAAAGTAATGACGTGCTAATGCAATTTTTAAAAGTGGAATAAAGACGGCCATCGACACGCCAGCAATAACAAGTGCTACTCCTAACTCTCTTGCAAAAACAAGTAGAGTATCAACGGTAGTTACAGCACTTTCTGGATTTTGAGCTAATAAAAGTAAAACTAAAAAGATGGGTACGCAAAGACCGTCGTTCAAACCACTTTCCGTATTTATTCCTTCGCGAACTTTCTCTGGAACCGATGTACATTCTAAAATTCCCTTACTAAGCGCGGCATCAGTTGGCGTTAAAATAATCGCGATCAATGCAGATTGAAAAAGTGATAACTCAGAAAAGAAAAACAAAGCACCGGCAACACCTAACAGTAATGTCAATGGTAAAGCTACAAAAAGTAACAGGCTAGGGTACTGATAACTATGTTTTAAAACGGTTAGTTTTGATTTTGCTGCATCGGTAAATAAAAAAATGCTTAAGGTTAATTCAACCAAAGGTAAAATGTCACTGAGTCCAGCATCGCCTAGCTTAAACTCGCTCGGTAAAAAGTAAGACATTGCAATTCCTACTAACACAAAAAACATCGGCCCAGTAATTTCTGTTCGCTCTAACTGACGGATTGTCAGTGAGTAAAATAAAAGAGCTAAACCGACTAACGCAAGTATTGTATATTCCATTAGATTTTCCTTTTTATTCCAGACTTTGCGCGTTCTTTTATATTAGTTTGAATATAAATTTGATCTGTTGTAGCTATTTTGGCATGACCTAAATCTTCAGATAAATGCTTAAGAGGTCTTGTTTGCGCATCGTGTGTTGCACCTGTATGTCTTAGCCAGTGAGCCGTGGCAGCTTCAAGTTGTTCCGCATCATCTTTAAAGCCGTCATCTAATAATGATTGTTTTGCTAAATCAAAACTTTGCTGTACTAAACGGCGAATTTGTCGAACAGTCATTCCCCCTTTACCACGAATTTTGTGAACAAGCGGTTCAGCTTCATCAACGCGGGGCAGGGCAGGTAGACCACGGTAAAGTCTGTAACGTTTTAGGTACGTGATAAAATCTTCGCTTAAAGTAACATCACGTAATTTATTGCCTTTCCCCATTATTCTTAAAAACCAAAAGCCATCATTATCTTGCCAAAAATGTGACATAACGGGTGACCACTGAGGTCGTTCTGATAACTCAGATATTCGTAAGTACAATCCTTTTAAGCAAGCAAGAGTGAATAAATTTCTTTCTAAATCAGGTTGTTGTTCACATAAATCCCGAGTAACACCAAAAACATATTCCCATTGAATATCACTGAGTGTATCGGGGATTTTGATTTGCGATTGCACCACTAAGTAAGGGCTATTCTTTTTAACAACGGGTACAAAGTTAGCAAATGTTTTTTCTTCTAAAATTGCAAACTTATAAAAAACATTGAGTGCTGTAAACATAGCGGCGAGTGTTTGTTGGCTTGCTATATTTTCTCTATTGATGAAAGGGCGCCAATTTGTATTTAGTCGTCTTATCCCTTGTTCATCTTTATAACGCCATTGAACTGAATTTGATAACCAGGCTGAATCTGGTTCAACCATAAAATCAACATAGGCTTCAATATCGTCACGCTTTAGATCAAAAACTGATTTTTCAGCAATTAACCATGCCCATAAGCAGAATCGCTCAAGTTCATTTCGAAAGCGATTAAATGTTGCTTCTGATTTTCGGCCGTAAACATACAAGAATTGATATAGAAAAGTTAAGTCTTTTCTTGATTCAGCAACAGTCAATCCAACTTGATGTATAAAGTTATCAAGTTCAGGATATTCTGTAGCAAGAGTATCATCTTCAAGATGGGCAATTTGGTAGCGCAGTTGTTTAAGTGTATCGACGAGAGCAACGAGCATAATGATTAAATATCTTGTAAAATAACAAGTTATAAGACTAACACAAAGTCCGATACTGTCTAGTATTGGACTTTAAATATTATCTTTTTAGTCTATATTTATCATAACCATTGCCATACAAATATTCGAGGAATATGTATGAAAAAGTTTTTTACTATAAGTTTAATTTTAGTTACAGCCATCCTAACTGGTTGTGCTACTACAGGAAGCGCTTCTCCCGATGAAAAACGTGCTTTAGTACAAAGCATGAAAAATAATACACTAAGTGAGCTTTACGCACAAAAACCCGATGTAAAACAGCAAATTGCTAACTCAGCAGGTTATGCAGTTTTTGATAATGCCAACGTAAATGTTGTTTTAGCTAGCTTTGGTGGTGGCTATGGTGTAGTTAAAAATAACCTAACAGGTAAATCAACTTACATGAATATGGGTGAAGCTGGTTTAGGCTTAGGTCTAGGCGTTAAAGACTTTAATGTCGTTATGGTTTTTCATAACCAAGCCGCTGTAAATCGCTTTATTGAACACGGTTGGGCATTCGGTGGTAACGCAGATGCAGCTGCTAAATATGAAAATAATGGTGGCGCTTTAGTTGCCGAAGCAATTGCCGACCAAGTAACAGTTTATTCTTTAACCGAAAATGGTCTTGCGTTACAAGCAGTACTTAAAGGCACTAAATTTTGGGTAGATTCTGAGCTAAATTAAGTTATTTAAAACCCTTCTAAAAGTGGGCTAGTTAGCAACCTAACTCCCACTTTTAATTATTTAACTAAATTTAACATAACGTAATTTATGGGATATTAGTTTATTAACAGTACAAACCTCAAGCTAGCTATCTTTTATCCTTCAAAATAATTTTGTTATGGTTATCAGGCTTTAAAATTTAAATATACAACTTAGGTAAACACTAACAAAAAGCTATACCATTGATTTAATTAATTATTTTATTTATTAGATTAATGGAAGATTAACAAGCATTGACTATACTAAATTAGTATTAGCTAATTTTTAGTAAGGAATTATCTTGCCAGTTCCTGGATATAGTTTGGTTGATTATATCAACAGCGGTAGCTACTTTTTATTACACAGCGCTAAGTCACAAAAAAATGGTGACTTAGTAATAATTAAATCATTAAAAGAGGCAAACAGAAACAACGATACAATAAACAAACTTGTATTAGAGCATGCTTTTTTAGAAAAACTAAACCATCCCAATATTTTAAAACCAATTAGTTTCATCAACGAAGATGAATGCACAGCAATTGTTTTTGAGTATTTCCCTGCAAAACTTCTTTCAGAGCGTATACATAAGAACCCACTTGAAGTAAGAGATTTTTTGCCCCTTGCAGTTAAGCTTTCAGAAACTATCAGTTACCTACACTCTAAAAAAATAATCCATAAAGATATTAGCCCTAGTCATATTCTAATTAGTGATGATCTGTTTAGCTTCAAGTTATTTGGTTTACATATTGCGACCTCAATGAGTAGATCTTCACAAAGATTAATCAGCCCAGCAGTTTTAGAAGGTACATTAGCTTATTTATCACCTGAACAAACCGGACGCATTAATCGTAAAATAGATTGCCGAACTGATCTCTATTCTTTAGGTGCCAGTTTCTATGAAATGTTAACTGGTCAGCCTCCTTTCAATGAACAAGATCAACTTGCTCTCGTACATTGCCATATCGCAAAAAAAGTAACTGCAGTTAATAAAGTAAAGCCTAATATTCCAAAAGTTCTTGCTGGTGTTATTACCTATCTCCTTAAAAAAAATGCGGAAGATCGTTATCAATCTGCTTGGGGCTTAACTAAAGATTTAGAGCTGATTAATAATCGCTTTAAGGAAGATTCATCACTAACTAATTTTGAGCTTCCAAGTAAAAATCTTAAAGCAACAGAGCAATTTAGTATTCCACAAAAACTATACGGCCGAGAGAAAGAAATTAATGAATTAATGCAATCCTTCGCACGAGTTGCTACAGGAAGTTGTGAAATATTCTTAGTCTCTGGCTATTCAGGTGTGGGTAAATCAGCACTGGTCAGAGAAGTCTATAAACCAATGACAGGGGAATATGGATATTTTAGTTCAGGTAAGTATGACCAATATCAACGGAATATCCCCTACTTTGCTATTACTGATGCATTAAATAAGTTTTGTCGATACATATTAACAGAGCCTAACGATGAGTTAATGATTTGGCAAGATATTATCAATGAGCATCTAGGTGAAAATGCTATATATTTGTGCAACATAATCTCTGATTTAAATTTAATTCTAAATATAAAAAAACGAAACATAGAAAATAAAAATATCGACAAGACAATTTTGCATAATTTATTTTTGAATTTTATTACTGCAATTTGCAGTAGAAACCGCCCTTTTATTTTATTTTTAGATGACATGCAATGGGCTGATTTAGCATCGCTAGAGTTAATCGCATCTTTATTTAGCCACTCTAAGTTACACCACTTATTAATAATCCAAGCATATCGTGATAACGAAGTTGATGAACAGCATGTTTTTACTAAATTTATAACAGACATCAAAAAACAAAATACAACTATAAATCACGCTTTCCTTAATAACTTATCAAAAGCGGTAATAAATAAGCTTATCAGTGACACCATAAATATTCCTGAAGCAGATTGTCGGTCTTTGAGTGAAATTATATTCAAAAAAACATTAGGCAACCCCTTTTTCGTTTTACAATTCATTACGGAATTATATGAAAAAGGACTTCTATACCATGATATTGAACAAGATTATTGGTACTGGGATAAAAACACAATTTTAGCAGAAAACATTACGGATAATGTTGTTGATTTTATGGCAAAAAAGATAAACGAACTACCAAACAAAGCTTGTGAGTTACTAAAATATGCTGCGAGTGTTAGTAATACTTTCGACACAAATTTGTTAGTTGCACTATCAGATAATCAATACACCGCAAAACAGATAATTGAAAACTTGATCCCTGCTATTGATAAAGAACTAATATTAACACCTCAACCTATTTCAAATGTTATTACTTCACAAGCTGCCTTTAATGAAAATGTACAATTAAAGTTTTTGCATGACCGCGTACAACAAGCCGCCTACTCACTTATCCCTGATAATGAACGGCAGCAAGTTCATATTAGTATCGCTAGGCTGCTTTATCAATATGTACTTAATAATAACATACTTGAAGAAAGCTTGTTTGAACTTGCCAATCAGTTTAATAAAGCAATTGAACTATTATCTAACCCATTAGAAATAAAGCAAGTAATTGAAATTAACTTTTTAGCGGCAAAAAAGGCATTTGATTCGGCTGCTTATAACTCCGCACACGGTTACCTTTGTTATGCTAAAAACTTAATAGGATTGGAGCATTTTAAAATTAACTATAGTGTCACCTTTGAAGCTTTACTTTTGTTATGCAAAGTAAATTGTATTTTAAACAAATATACTGAGTCCGATGAATTCTATGAATTGCTATTAAAATATAAGCACACACCTTTAGATCATGCACGAGTTTTACTGATTAAAATGGATGATTATCATCAACAAGGGCTCTACCAAGAGGCCCTAAATACACAATATTTAGCTCTAAAAGTACTAAATTTAACTCCCCCCTCTGAGTTAGATGACTTAGATAGCCAAATAGCGAACGAGATTTCACTCATAGATACATACCTTGCGCACCGTTCTATTGATAGCCTTTCTGATTCCACCCCTTTAAAGGATGAAAAAGTATTAGCTCTATTGGATACACTTACCAGCCTTTGGATCACTGCATATTTATTATCTGATGAAGATGTTGTGCAGTGGGCTTCAGTAAAAATGTGCAGGCTCTGCCTTGAACATGGCAGATGTGAGCAGTCAGCTTTTGCATATATTCTTTACGGTTACGTTTGCGTTAATAGACTTAATGAATTTAATAAAGCAGATGAATTTGGCAAAGTTGCACTAAAAATTGCAGACAATTACTCTAATCTTGCATTGCGCGGCAAAGTTTACTTTATGTATGGCTTAACAATTTGTCACTGGAGTAATCATCTCTCACTTTCTACCAAAAGTTTTCGAAAAAGCTATCAATTCAGTTGTCAAGCTGGTGATTGGACCTACGCCAGCTATGCAGCAGTTAATATTATTTCAAATTTAATAATAGAAGGAGCACCTTGCGATCAAATCTTTTCTGAGGCAGATAACTATTTAAGTTTTTTAAAGGAAAAGAATGAAGAATCTACTAAGAGTTTTTTCATACCAGGTGCATATGTGCCATTACTGCATTTTATGGGGAAATGCGATAATAACAACAGTTTTGACTGTGATATTTTCAATGAACAAGAACACCTTATTTGTGCCGAAGACTCCCCTATCACACAGGCGTGGTATTTCTATGCAAAAGTGAGGGCTCTTTATTTGATGGGACAATATTGTGAGGCACTTGCGGTTATTGATCAGATAAATATCATCCCAATCGGTGTTCCCGGGCAAATTAAAACACCTGAAGCCTATTTTTATTCCTGTTTAGTTCTACTTGCTAAACCAGAAGCTTATCTAGACTCCATTAAATATCAGGGCATCTTTTATCACATGTATGAACGGTTGAAAGTTTGGAGTTGCTCTTGTGAAGATAACTTCCTTCATAAGGTAAAATTGATAGAGGCAGAATTGGCTAGTTTGCATAACCAACCTTTCTATGAAGTGTTTGCTCTATATCATCAAGCAATCGAGCTTGCTAAAACAGCCGACTACAGGCTAATTGAAGCATTAGCTAATGAGTTATTCGCCAATTATCTTATCAGTCAAAACAAACTCGATTATGCAGCACTCCACCAGCAAAGGTCTCATTCAGTTTATAATTACTTATCGATTAATATAAAGAAAGAAAACTCACTATTAACTAACGATAAAACGTCTGTGCCGCCGACCAATTTACCAATGGAAGTGTCAACGGGTTCAATTGCTCTTCAGTCAATGATGCAAGCTGCTAACGTACTTTCAGAAGAGATGGTTATAAATAAGTTAATGGATAAATTAATTGCTATAGTTATGGAGTTTTCTGGTGCCTCAAAAGTTGCTTTGTTACTTAAGAAAAATTCAAAATGGTGGGTCGAAAATATTGGCATTTTAAATGAGCCAAATTACCAATTTAAATCTGTACCTTATACTAAATCAATTGATATTCCAGCCAGTGTTATCCGCTATGTAATTCGTAGCGAAAGTATGGCGTTAATTGGTAATGTGTCTGTTGATTCAGTGTTCGCTAATGATCCTTACATTAAAAAACATCAACCAAAATCTATTTTGTGCTTACCCCTTATCTACAAAAATCGGGTCAATAGTATTGTCTATTTAGAAAATGAACTTACTAGTGATGCATTTGGCCAAAATCATTTAGACATGCTCAACTTGCTAATAGGGCAAATGGCGATATCTATCGAAAATTCTGTACTCTATAGTCAAATGGAAGAAAAGGTGGTTGATCGAACTAATGATTTAGAAGAATCGCTAAAACAATTAAAACAAACGCAAAACCATTTAGTTGAATCAGAAAAAATGGCTTCATTAGGTCGTTTGGTCGCCGGTGTAGCTCATGAGCTTAACACCCCATTAGGTGTTAGTGTAACTGCATCGTCGAACTTATTAGAGCTTGCTGAAAAACTGCGCACTGCATTTGAATCACAAACCCTAACACGAAAAGACTTTGTTTCATGCATCGACAATATCAATGAAGCAGGTACTATCGTTTACCGTAACTTAAATAGAGCAGCCGAACTTGTTACTAACTTTAAACTTGTTGCTGTAGATACCAGTAACGATGAGCAACGTGAAATTAACTTAAAAGAATATTTAAGCGATTTAGTCAGTAGTTTATCCCCTGCTCTTAAAAAAGGCCGCCATAATATTCAGATTAACTGTAGTGAAAACTTAGTGATTAAGGTTGATCCAGGTGTTATCGCGCATATTTTCACAAATTTGATCCTAAACTCACTCATACATGGCTTTGAAAATAGACAAAAGGGTCAGATAACAATAACAGCAGAACTTCAAAGCTCTAAGCTTACCGTTCATTATAGAGATAATGGCAAAGGCATGAGCGAGGAAGTACAAAGTAAAGTATTTGAGCCCTTTTACACCACTAAAAGAGGGGCGGGTGGAAGCGGCCTTGGGATGAATATTGTTTATAACCTTGTAGTTCAAAAACTCAAAGGCACGATTAGTTGCCAATCAAAAATAGGTGAAAGTACCGAGTTTTTTATAACTGCAGATTTCTAGAAGATTGAATTTATATTTTTAATTAAGCCTTGTTGGTTTTGAACTAGATTAATTGCAAATATTGTTACTTCTGAGCATTAATTCATATTTTAAACATATTATTTAAGGTTAACATCATTGTTATTCAAGGCTATTAACTTGCTTTTAAATACAGCTATTGAAGCTACCTGAACTGATATTCAATTCCATAGATTTGACTTTGTTGCCGATGAAGTACCCGCACTTCCAAAACAACTTCAGGATTTAACTAAAAGGTGTTAAATCACAGCTGCTTTGCGAAGCACTTCTCAGTAAAACAACAAAACTAACATCTTGATTAATTAGTTTAAGTAGTTAAGGCAAAGACAAATTATTTAATAAGGTGTATTTTCGGAGTGTGAGTTTTAGTACACACCGCATCAAATGCCTCTGCCAGTCGTTCGGTTTTTTTGAATACTTGCTGCCAATATTTAATCCGTGTATCGGCATCAAGCTCAGTAAAGTCTTTCCGATCAGGGATTTTGCCATAAGGTAATGAAGCTACAAAGTCAGCTGATGGAGTGATCATCACCACATTATCATAGTTCCTAGGGGTAATACCACGTTTTAAACTTTTATCAAACCACCCTGCTTTAGGGTTGTTATTAAAATGCGGATATAAAATAAGTCCGTCATTATGAATAGTTAAGTCAAAGTGATAATCAATGATACCGCCATCACGGTACATACCAGGCGGTGTTCCTGTTATGTTTTTAATGCCTTGCATGACTAATGGAATAGAGCCTGAAGCAAGTAACGCATCGGCTAAATTATCTTCGCTAAGCTCAATAGTATGGGTATTGAAGATGTTGTTATCTGAAAACGATAACTGACTATCTGCAGGCTGAAATACATAACGCTCATATTGCTTACTCAGAAAACGCCTATTCATTCTATTGGCTAAGTAACTTTTAGATAACCCCATTAACTGCATTACTTTGTTTTCTGATGCTGTAAAGCCATTCGATTTTGCAACTATAAAGTGGGCTTTAAAAATCGGGTTGTTAATGATTTCTTGAATACCATTTTCAGCAAAAACAGTGCTTAATAACTCTCGTGCTTTTGTTGTTATTTCTTCTGGTTTTGCTTTATTCGATGAATAACGTGTTTCAGAATATGACTTTGCTAATCGAGATATTGCAGCAACAGGGTCGTTTTGTGCAAAACAGGCAGCTCTAAATGCCCCTGCACTTGACCCTAACAAGTTTAGAGGCGTGGTACGGTCTTTAAAAAATTCACCAAATAGATATTTATCCAAACCAAATAATGTAAACCATTTGGGGCCGCCGCTTGCTCCTAAAAAGGTATTAAACAAATCAGCAGACAGGCCTTGCTCTTTTATTATTTTTGCAGCACTTGGCCCTGCGTAAATATCTATCATGGTTACTTTTCTCGTTATTGTTTTAGATTACTTTCGCCAAATCCCTTGTTCTGTTTGACCTTGAACCTGTACTTTTTCAGAATCAAAACTGGGTTCTTGCCCTGCTTCACGTTGACTATGGTAGTCCTTTGTCACAGATAAGATGGTTGGCGTTAAGCGTATGATAGCGATAACGTTCACCACTGTCATTAAACCTAAAGCAATGTCTGCGAGATCCCACACTTGTTTAATCGTGGCCGATGCCCCCCAAATCATCATGGATAAATATAAACAGGTATAAATACCTCGGCCGAGTTTATTATCTAGTTTAAATAAATGAAGGTTACTTTCTGCATAGGCATAGTTTGCAACCACAGAAGTAAACGCAAATAAACAAATAGCAGCTGCTACAAAGTAAATGCCACCAGCGGCCATATGAGCTGTCATTGCAGATTGAGTTAAGCGTATTCCTTCCATTTCGCCACTAATATCAATATCAGCTAATAAAATAATCACCGCAGTACAACTACACAGCACAATAGTATCGAAAAACACGCCTAGCATTTGAATGTAGCCTTGAGTGACCGGATGATTAGGTACTGGCGATGCGCACCCTGATGCATGGGGTACACTACCCGCTCCGGCTTCATTGGAATAAAGCCCTCGCTGAATACCATTTTTAATTGCTGCGCCCATAGCCCCTGCGCCTGCCTCTTGTAAGCCAAAGGCTGAAAGTAAAATATCTTCAATCATCGCAGGCACTTTGCCGATATTCAGTAAAGTAATTATGATGGCAGCAAGTACAAATAAAATGCCCATTACTGGCACAATACGTTCAGCAAAGCGGGCAATAGCTTTAAAGCCACCTAAAATAATAGAGCCTGCCAGTATAGTGATCACAATACCTGAATAGAGTGTTGGAATTTCAAATGCGTAATTAAGGGCATCGGTAATGGTATTCGTTTGCATGGCACTAAACGTAAACCCATAACCAAGGAACAAGCAAAAGGCAAAACACACTGCAAGTGTTCTGCTGCCTAATCCTTGTTGAATATAATAAGCTGGCCCGCCTCTAAACTCGCCGTTGGCATCCCTGACTTTATAGACTTGCCCAAGTACGCTTTCGGCAAAGCCTGTGGCCATGCCCAAAATGGCAATCACCCACATCCAAAATATTGCACCACTGCCCCCTAACGAAATAGCAACGGCAACCCCTGCAAGGTTACCAGTTCCGACACGGGCTGAAAGACCTGTACATAAGGCTTGAAATGAGCTAATTGAGTTTTTATCTGTGCTGCTACTCGACTTTAACAAGCTAAACATATGGCGAAACTTAACCAGTTGGATTGCTTTTAGCCTTACCGAAAACCAGATCCCAGCAAACAGAAGAATATAAATAAGAATTTGGCCTTCTCCCCAAAGAAGACCATTGATTGTCGATACAGCTGTGTTAAACATGGCAAGCCTTTATTGCTCTTTAGATAAAAAGTCACAAAAAGTGAATAGCCAACCACTTTAACTCTATTTAAAAATATCTCAAGTAGGCAGTGAGATTAATTAACTGAGCCTGCTCCCAACTAATTTAGCAGTTGTTGCTGTAGAAATGCACGGCCTGCTGCTAAACCTAATTTGTGATCATAACGAAGATCTGAATCTGTACTACCTAATAGCTTACTGCGTAGTTTATCGCCTGCAAAAATTTGTGTGATACGGGCATCACTTGGCGGGTTTGCAATGAAATCTAATTCATCTTGATATGCTTGTTCGTGCTGAACTAGGTAATCAAATGTTTTGGGGCAATAGCCTGATACGCGAACGAGTGTCTTTAGCTTATTAACCCATTCCGATTGCACTTGGAAGTTTTCATCAACAGTACGAATAACCACAATATCGCGGGCACCACGGTTATAGGCTTCTTTCACGGGTAAAGGTGCAGCTAGGCCACCATCTAAATACATATCATGAACTAAATCAGTATTAGAGCTTTGAATAATGGCATCATTTGCGGCTTTGGTAGTAAGCCAAGGAGTTAAGTTAACACCATCTTTATATAAAAACGGTAATGCACTTGATGCTTTTAACAGGGCCAACCATTGCGTATCTTCACCATTCGGGCTCAAGTAATACGGTTTACGGTCAGCCGCGTTAGTGGTTGTAATCAACAGTTCGCGATTACCTAGGCTTTGTGTTGCTGTTTTAAAATCTAAGGCACGGTTTACTTCTTTGGTTTTGTCAAAATACCAATCAAGATCGACAATGCTTTTACCAAACAGTCCACGGCCAAGTTGAAAAAAACGTTTATGGCGAGAAAGCCCTCTGATCAGACGTTTTGCATAACCTTTTTGGCGCGCTAAATAACTTGTTAAGTTTTGTGAGCCTGCCGATGTGCCAATGAATAAATCGAATGGGTCGTAATTATTTTCTAACCACGCATCGAGTACACCTGCGGTAAAAATCCCTCGTTGCCCACCACCCTCAGCGATTAATGCTGTTTTTGTTTGTGGTTCTACTGCGGCAATTGTTTGAGATTTCACGGTGCACCTTCCTAGGGTAATGGTTAATAAATGTATTGTATAAAGTTAAATTCAATCCTTAAAACGGAATAATTAAATTAAATCAATCTATAAAACCGTTTAACAAGTGAGTGCAAGGGCTTAAGCAATGCGCATAAAAAATCATTACACGCATTCACTATTTGCTAAACCGTATTAGTGCATGATGCTTGCTAATATTTCCAGCGCATATTGTCTGTCACTCAATTCATACAGGTCATTTGTAAAAATAAACTCATCAACCTGTAGCGTTTGTTTAATCATACTCAGCTTATGCTTAACACTCGCTTGACCGCCAACAACTGAAAGCCCTAAAAAGCTTTCTACTTGCATTTTTTCTTGTGCTGTCCATAACCCCTCCATGGTTTGAACAGGTTCTTTAAGCCAAAGTGGCTTACCGCGCATAAGTGCTAAAATACGTTGTTTCGCTGTGGTTGCTAAAAACTGTGCTTGTTCGTCGGTGTCAGCGGCAACAACAGGTAAACCGAGCATGACGTATGGCTTATCTAACACCTCAGATGGCTGAAACTCTCTGCGATACAAAGCAATGGCATCTTCAACAAAGCGTGGCGCAAAATGACCAGCAAATGCATACGGCAACCCTTTTTTAGCTGCAAGCCCAGCACTATAAAGGCTTGAGCCAAGTAACCAGATAGGGACATTCGTATTTTCACCTGGAATTGCGCGTACTGGAGAGTCACCTTTATATGGGCCAAGTAAACCTTGAAGTTCAGATACTTCATCATTGAAGTGCTCAGCGCGCTGTTCGTCACGGCGCAAAGCACGGCTGGTAATTGGGTCACTACCTGGGGCACGGCCTAGCCCTAAATCAATGCGACCGGGGTATAAACTTTCTAGGGTGCCAAATTGCTCAGCAACCACCAGCGGTGGGTGGTTAGGTAACATCACCCCACCTGCACCTACGCGGATATTCTGGGTTTTGCCTGCTATGTGGCCTATCAGTACAGAAGTTGCGGCACACACGATACCACGCATATTGTGATGCTCTGCCATCCAAAACCGATTAAAACCCAGTTTGTCGGCTGTTTGTGCATAGGTAACGCTATTTGCTAGTGTTTGCGAAACGGTTTCGTGCTCTTTCATTGGGCTCAATTCAAGCAATGAAAAAGGTGTATTGCTAAGGTCTGACATTCGCTCTCCAAAATTTAACTCTTTATAATTATTTAATGAGAGCGAATGGCTATTTTTCAAATGCTAATTAAGCACGGCTTTGTTGCTGTTTTTCCACCTTTAGGCCATCGGCATCAATACCACGCTTCCAATAGGCCGATGCAACAATGTGTTCATGGTCAATCGCAAAACTGCTTGTTACTAAACGGCGAATTGCTTTTACCAAGTTTGCTTCTAGTGCCATAAACACCATAGGTTGCGTGTTATAGCTTGCACATAAGCGTGTTACTTGGTCGAGCAGTTCTGTTTCTGGCTCATCTGTAACTAGCCATTCAACACTATGTTGGCTGTGTGCTTCAATTTGCTCAAGCTCAATGATGTCGGCTTTATCAGCAACATGAATAATGACATCGACAGTGGCATCTTGTGGCAGGGCTTGTAAGTAGCCATTGATTACATTGACAGAGGTTAAATCTGCCAGCATTAAATAATGTGTTTGCGTAAAATCAGTGAGTTTTTTAGGGCCCGGGCCTGCTATACCTACCTCGTCGCCTACACACGCATTTTGTGCCCAGTTGGTTGCCACGCCTTGATGTTGATTAACAACAAAATCAAGAGTAATTGCACCGTTAACGGGGTTTATATCACGAATAGTGTAAGAGCGCATTAATGCTGGATGCTCTGCGTGTAAATCAAGTTCAACCTTAGATTCACCGGCATGCGGGAGTAATACCTTTACGTACGCACCTTTTGCATCTTGTGGAAAATCGGCAAACTCCTCTGAGCCAACAACAATTCTTTGTAGATGTGGGGAAATACGTGTAGTACTTAATACGTTTGCACGACGAACTTTTCTAGCCATGTTAGTCTCCTAGCTGGTTAAATTGCACAACGCCCCAATAGTTGATATAGTCAACTATACGCTTTTGATTGACTTTGTCAACTAATAATAACTAGGTGAACCATGCCACAAACCTCTCTTTCTTCTGCTTTATTTACTCTGGCACAAAGTTACCGTGTTACTGTACGCGAAGCCATTAACGCCAATGAGCTTGGCCTTAACGCATTACATGTACGCTGCTTGCACATTATTGCTGAAACAAAGCACTGCACAGCGAACGATATAGTTGCGAAAACGGGGCGTGATAAGGCGCAGATAGCACGCTTAGTGAAAGATCTCATCAAGCTTGAGTTGGTGTCTAAATGTGCCGACGAAAATGATAAGCGCTGTTTGATTTTGTCGTTTACTGAGCAAGGTAAAGCCCTGTTCTCGCGCTTAGAAGTTGCAGAGCAACAGGTTGATTCTAGGCTTTGTGAAGGGTTAACTGAAACTCAGATAACTGAATTCATATCAACAGCGACAACAATGATCAACAATATTAAAAGCTAGATTAAATTATTACTTAAAAATTTACGTATTGACCGCGCGTTAAAGTCATAAGATCTTTTGGATTTAAGGCAATCTCTAGCCCACGTTTACCTGCGGATACATAAATGCTTTCAAAGCTTTTTGCGCTAGTATGAATATAAGTTTTTAGTTGTTTTTTTTGTCCAAGCGGGCTTACTCCACCCAGAATGTAGCCAGTGGATTTTTCAACAGCTTGTTGGGGAGCCATCTCTATTTTTTTTACCCCCGCAAACTTAGCTAACATTTTTAGGTTAAGCTGCTGGCTCACAGGCACCACGGCAACGAATAAGTTCTGAGTATTGTCTTCAACAACCAGGGTCTTGAAAACCTGTGCTGCGGGTAAATTTAATTTTTCAACGGCTTCTAGCCCAAACTGCTTTTGATTTGGCTCATGGTCATAAGAAAGCACATCAAATTTAATTCCTTTTTTCTTCAACAAATTGATTGCTGGTGTCATTAATTCTAATCCAAGTTACTCTATAATCATTTTGTTCAACATAACATAAAATTCTTAATAAAGAACCAATCGTACTAGGGTATGAATTTTATAATCAACTAGACTAATAGAACCAATCGTTTTTGGACAATTGTCATGTTGAAATCACATACTCTGTATTGGTTAAAGCAAATATTCATTCTTTTAACTTGTTTCTTCGCTATTAACTTTGTGTGCAATGAATATATACGGTGGAATGCTTTTGTGGATTGTCAGAATAAATGTCAGTTACTCGGGATTGAAAAAGGCAGAATACAAAAAACTCAATATGATGACGACGTCACACTTTGCAGGTGCTTAGCTAATAGCGACTACTACGTGGTTCTAAATTAGATATTTTAAACGACTAGAGTAATTTTTAGTAATAAAAAAGGCGCTTATCAGTAAGCGCCTTTTTATTAACTAACCAAATTTATTTAGTTAAATCATCGAAAAACTTCTTCACACCATCAAAGAAACCTTTCTCTTTAGGTCGGTTTTTCGATCCATCTTTCCCCATGCTTTGCTCAAGCTCTTCAAGCAATTCACGTTGACGGTCATTTAGGTTAACCGGTGTTTCAATGACCACTTTACAGATCAAGTCACCTTGAGCACCGCTGCGAACCGATTTCACACCTTTACCGCGCATACGGAACATTTTGCCCGTTTGGCTTTCCGATGGGATCTTAAGTTTTGCTCGACCATCCAGTGTTGGTACCTCGATTTCGCCACCTAAAGCAGCCGTAGTGAAACCGATAGGAACTTCGCAATAGAGGTTATTACCATCACGTTGGAAAATCGGGTGTTCACGAACAGAGACCTGAACATACAAATCACCTGCTGGGGCTCCATGTATACCTGCTTCACCTTCACCAGATAAACGAATACGGTCGCCCGTATCTACACCCGCTGGGATCTTAACAGATAAAGTTTTCGTTTTCTCAACGCGACCTTGACCATGACAGCTATCACATGGATCAGAAATAATCTGACCTGTGCCCTGACACGTCGGACAAGTTTGCTGCACAGCAAAGAAGCCCTGGCGCATTTGAACTTGACCAGCACCATGACAGGTAGTACAGGTTTTTGGTTTAGAACCAGCTTTTGCACCAGTGCCATCACATGGTTTACAGCTAACCCAAGTAGGAACTTTAATCTCTACATCTTTACCACGAACTGCCTCTTCAAGGCTCAAGTCCATGTTATAACGTAGGTCAGCGCCACGTTGTTGGCGAGATTGACGACGGCCACCGCCACCAAAAATATCACCAAACACATCACCAAAAATATCACCAAAGTCACCGTGACCGCCACCAAAGCCACCATGCCCGCCACCGCCGTTTTGATCAAAGGCGGCGTGACCGTATTGATCATACATTTGGCGTTTTTGCGGATCAGTCAGCACTTCGTAGGCTTCTTTTACTTCTTTGAACTTCGATTCAAGTTCTTTATCGCCCGCAGTACGGTCTGGATGATATTTCATCGCTAAGCGCTTATACGCTTTTTTGATGTCTCGTTCGCTTGCATCTTTGCTTACGCCGAGAGCTTCATAATAATCGCTTTTTGACATATGTATCACACTACTCTTTTTAATGCAGTTTTACTGCATGATGCTAAACGTTTGTTTACCATCTATATACATGCAAAAGGCGCGTCAAGCGAATTCGCTGGCGCGCCTCAATGATTCATCCTAACTTAAATAGCACAACAAAGCAGCTAGTTTTAAATTAGGCAGAAGCGTTACGAGCAATTACTTGTCGTCTTTCACTTCTTCGAATTCTGCATCAACAACGTCATCATCTTGCTTAGCAGATGATTGTTGCTCACCAGCATCTGCACCACCTTGCTGTTGCGCTTTAGCTTGTGCAATTTCCATTAGCTTTTGTGATTTTTCAGCAAGAGCTTGAGTTTTAGCTTCAATCTCTTCTTTATTATCACCTTTAATCGCCGTTTCTAGCTCTGTAAGCGCAGCTTCGATTGCTTCTTTATCTTCTGCTGGTAATGCGTCACCTGCTTCTTCGATTTGCTTGCGTGTACCGTGAACCATTGCATCAGCTTGGTTACGAGTCGCTACTAGCTCTTCGAATTTTTTATCTTCTTCAGCGTGCGCTTCAGCATCACGTACCATTTTTTCTACTTCTTCATCGCTTAGACCTGAAGAAGCTTGGATTGTGATCTTCTGCTCTTTACCTGTATCTTTGTCTTTAGCAGATACATGTAAGATACCGTCCGCATCTACGTCGAATGTTACTTCGATTTGAGGTGTACCACGTTGTGCTGGGCGAATACCTTCTAGGTTAAATTGACCTAGAGATTTATTGTCGCTTGCACGCTTACGCTCACCTTGTAGTACGTGAATCGTTACCGCTGATTGATTGTCTTCAGCTGTTGAGAAAACTTGTGATTTCTTAGTAGGAATCGTCGTGTTTTTCTCAATTAATGCTGTCATTACTTGACCCATAGTCTCGATACCTAGTGATAACGGAGATACGTCAAGTAATAGTACGTCTTTAACGTCACCAGCTAGTACACCACCTTGAATCGCAGCACCTACAGCAACAGCTTCATCAGGGTTAACATCTTTACGTGGCTCTTTACCAAAGAACTCAGCAACTGTTTTTTGTACTAAAGGCATACGTGTTTGACCACCAACAAGGATGATGTCATTTACGTCGCTTACTGATAAATCAGCATCAGCGAGTGCACGCTTAAGCGGCTCGATTGACTTAGTGACTAAGTCTTCAACAAGTGACTCAAGTTTTGCACGAGTAACTTTAACGTTCATGTGCTTAGGACCAGTTGCGTCAGCAGTCACGTACGGTAAGTTAACTTCTGTTTGCTGTGCAGAAGAAAGTTCAATCTTCGCTTTTTCAGCAGCTTCTTTAACACGTTGCATTGCAAGCGGGTCATTTTTAAGGTCAATACCTTGGTCTTTCTTGAACTCTTCAACTAAGTAATTGATAACGCGGTTATCAAAGTCTTCACCACCTAGGTGAGTGTCACCGTTAGTTGCTAGCACTTCAAATGTGTGCTCGCCTTCAACTTCGTCAATTTCGATGATAGAGATATCGAAAGTACCACCACCTAAGTCGTATACCGCAACAACGTTTTCACCTTTATTTTTGTCCATGCCGTATGCAAGAGCAGCGGCTGTTGGCTCATTGATGATACGTTTAACTTCAAGACCCGCGATACGGCCAGCATCTTTAGTTGCTTGACGTTGTGAATCGTTAAAGTATGCAGGTACAGTGATTACTGCTTCAGTAACCGCTTCACCTAAGAAGTCTTCTGCTGTTTTCTTCATTTTTTTCAGCACTTCTGCTGAAATTTGTGGTGCAGCACGTTTCTCGCCACGTGCTTCAACCCATGCATCACCGTTATCAGCTTTTACAATTTTAAAAGGCATAATACCGATATCGCGTTGTACTTCTTCGTCTTCAAAACGACGACCAATTAGACGCTTGATTGCAAATAATGTGTTAGTTGGGTTAGTTACTGCTTGGCGTTTTGCAGGTTGACCAACTAATGTTTCACCGTCTTGCGTGTATGCAATGATCGATGGTGTTGTGCGATCGCCTTCCGCGTTTTCGATAACGCGTGCTTTATCACCGTCTAGTACTGCTACACAAGAGTTAGTAGTACCTAAATCGATTCCAATAATTCTACCCATGAATCTTCTCCAACTTCAAAATTCGTTAAAACGTTCGATGACTAGTAAATAGGGGTGCAACAAACTGAATTCAACTATTAAAATGAAAAAAATTTACTTTTTTTTGAAATATTTTCCAAATGGGCATTTTTTCTTCAAAAAGAGGTGTTTTCTTAGCTTCATTGCAGGGTAAGTAAACTGGTCTGATCACTTTTGCTATGCTATAACCAATAATATAATAATAAATGTTAAGGAAAGTTATGCATTTTGAACAATTACTCGCCAAAGCGAGTGAACTAGGCTGCGACAAAACGAAAGTGATGCAGTTCCCAGAAAACTGGTGTCAGGGCCGTACAGCCTTTGGCGGGTTATCAGCCGCTTTGTTGTATCAAGCAATTCGTCAACATATTGATAGCTCTCGTCGTTTACTATCTTTAAGTACCAACTTTGTGGGGCCTTTAATTGCTGATACTGATTTTTCCATTGATGTTGAAGTATTACGCGAAGGTAAAAACAGCGCTCAAGTGCTTGCTAAAGTGGTTCAAAACGGCGCTGTCTGTGTTATTACTCAAGCCTGCTTTGGGGCACAGCGCCAATCAACTGTACGTGTTGATGTCACTAAAGTAATGCAACTTAAACCTGTTGATGAGCGTTTTACGCTACCTTATAAGGAAGGAGTAATGCCGGCATTTTTTCAACACGTAGCACTGTGCTTGCAAGATGGTCAAATGCCCTTTTCAGGTGCTGATACCTCTCATTTAGGTGGCTGGATGAAATTTAAACATACCCCAAAGCAAATGAGTGAAGCACATATTATTGCCCTAACAGATTCATGGCCACCAACGCTTCTTCAAATGTATAAGCAACCTGCGCCAGCAAGTAGCATGTCGTGGTACCTTGAGTTTGTTGAGGAACCTAACATTGCATCGGATGCATGGATAGGCTATGAGGCAATCACTCACCACAGTAAAGATGGTTATGGCCTTGAAGATGGCTGTATTTGGAGTGAAGACGGCAAACTAATCGCACTTAGTCGTCAAACTGTTGCGCTATTCGCGTAATTCCTCTGTTGATAGCTGCGCATACTCAGTGCCATCTAGGCGGATAATTGCTTGATATTCGCCTGATTCAATAATCTTACCTAAACCAAGGTTAAAGCTATCTTTAAGTGCTTTGTTAGAAAAGTACGCAGGTCTTGGCGCTTCTTTAAATATTGGGTGAACAACAAAAGGAAGTACCTTGCTAGATTGTTTATATTTTTCTAAATAAAAAAGAAAGACACGACGCTCTATTATTATAACATCTACCCACCCTTTCATTAGATGGTCAACTTGTGCTTCTTGATTAACGACTTCGTCGTAGGAGGCCAAATTTTCTGAAACAGACTTAAATGGTTGCTCTATAAAATTTATTGCATTTTGAAATGCTAAAACACTCTTACCAGCAAGATCAAACACTGAATTAATAGCAAACTCGTTTGTTGCCAAGCTTATTGCCACATTCTGATACATTACAAGTGGCTCACTTTTATAAATGTCTGCTATGGCAGTCGGAGGAAAGTTCAGAACGATATCAACTTTACCCTGCAATAACTGCTGCTCGGCTCGTTTATTAGACATGTAGTGTATAGTAGGGTCAGCAATACCTTGTGCTTGTAACGCTGCTTTTAAAATTTCAATTTGAATACCGCTGTTTGATTGCTTGACTATATAAGGAGGTAAAAAAGAGCTTGCAGCCACAACAAGCTGCATTTCGTGGCTCTGCTCAGACACGCACTCGCCTTTAAAAGAAAACATAAATAACAAAAGTATTAATGTACGACTCACATTCCACCTTAAAGTTTTGGGCCGAAATATTTTCACTGACACTATGCTCAATACTAGTCCAGAACTTGAGTGCTTGCATTTGTATTTAGCGGTTAATTGGTGCAAAATTAACTAAGTTCTTGTTTAAGAGTACCAAAGTTTGCAAACAGCATGTCCTAGTTGTGATCTTGTCATCGAGATACCGCACCTTAGTGCAAAACAAATGGCTGTATGCCCTCACTGCAATACTAAACTGTCGGTTTCAAAAGCCAATCAAGACAGTAGTGTTGTCGCGCTTAGCTTAAGTGCTATCTTTATGCTGCTTAGCAGTATGTTCTATCCATTTTTATCATTCAGTAGTAGCGGCATAACCCAAACGATTACCCTCCCAGACGCAGCTCGCATTTTATTTAACTACGACAATGACTTTTTAGGCCTCTTTATTGATACAAGTATCATCGGGCTGCCTATGTTACTTTTAGTTTTGATCATTCCCTTACACTTAGGTTTACTTAAAGCTTTACCTTATGAATGGGGAAAACGCTTGTTAAAGGTTACCTTTGCACTTGAACCTTGGATAATGTCAGAGATATTTTTGATAGGTGTTATGGTCAGCATGGTGAAGATCATGTCCATGGCAGATATCACGTTTGGCGTTAGTTTCTGGTCTTATGTTGCCTTTGTTGTCTGCTACGTGGCCGCAACAACGCGCTTAAACAAACAACGTTTATGGCAACAACTAAGAGAACCTATTTATATAGAGCAAACGCTACCCAATACAAGAGCAATTGATCAAGGCCTTAAAGCCTGCCATGTATGTGGTCAATTATGTAATACAGAGGTGTGTTCACGCTGTGAAACTAAAACCTTTAGCCGCAATCCCAATAGCATTCAAAAAGCGGCTGCTTGGTTAATTACGTCGGTTGCGTGTTATATCCCTGCTAATGTCTACCCTATCATGTATACAACCAGCCTTGGTGACGAAACGCCATCAACTTTAATCGGTGGTGTTATGATTTTATGGGCGAGTGGCTCATATCCCATTGCTATGATTATCTTTCTAGCAAGCGTTGTGGTGCCTTTGGCAAAAGCACTGGTACTGAGCTTTCTATGCTTTATGGTTACACGTCCTGCTAATAGGCAAACCAAAAGTTACACACGAGTTTATCAATTAACTGAATTTATAGGTAAATGGTCAATGATTGATGTCTTTGTGGTAGCAATTTTAGTAGCCTTGGTGCAACTGGGGAATTTGATGTCTGTAACACCTGGAATAGGTACCGTCTTTTTTACAACTATGGTTATTTGCCAAATGCTTGCAGCCCATGCATTTGATCCTAGATTATTATGGGATAGCCCTGCTAATTTAAAAACCGCTAAACAAGAGAACTTGGCATGAGCGAAACAGCTAAAATAAAAACAGCGCCAAATATTTCCGCTATTTGGATTATTCCATTAGTGGCATTACTGATAGGCGCCTGGATGCTATATCAATATCAGGCAAATCAAGGCACCACAATTTTTATAAGAATGCCTCACGCTGAAGGGATTGTCGCTGGCAAAACAGAAATTAAAGTTCGAAGTGTAAAAATAGGTCAAGTTGACCATGTTAGACTATCTGACAAACAAAATAGCGTCATTGCACGTGCCCAGATAGATAAACATTATGAAGACTTACTCACCGATGATGCAAAAATATGGGTGGTAAAGCCACGAATTGATGACACAGGTATCAGTGGCATGAGCACGCTATTATCGGGCGTATATTTAGAGTTTTCGCCTGGTGAAAGCAAAAAGCTAGCGGATGAGTTTAAGCTTCAAGATGAACCTGCTTTGATTGCAAATGACGTTAAAGGAGGGCGTTTTACCTTATTGAGTTATAACGCTGAAGTGCTAGACGTTAGCACAGGAATATACTTTAAAGACTACAAAATAGGCCAAATAGAAACCGCGACTTTCGATTGGAAAAACCAGGCAATGAAGTATGGTATTTTTATTAATGAGCCTTATCAAAACTTAATCACATTGAATTCTATTTTTTGGGTTAACTCTGGTATTGAAATTGACCTCTCTGCGGATGGAATTAATGTCAATACGGGTTCATTAAGCAAACTTCTAAAAGGCGGAATATCTGTAGGTATACCAGAGCAACAAACACCGGGCGAAATTGCAACTAATGGCCATAGCTTTTCATTAAGTAACAGTTATAAAGCAGCCCTTGAAGAACGTTTTTATGACTTTGACTACTATTTAATTGAGTTTGAACAATCGATTCGAGGCTTAAGAGCAGGTGCCCCCGTTGAGTACAGAGGAATGAGAATTGGAACCGTTGTTGAAGCACCTGCAAGCGTTATTATCAATGGGAAACCTGCACACTTTAGAACAGACAACACCGCTGTTCCTGCGCTTATAAAGGTTGAATATGGTCGCTTATATCACGACAGTACAGCAGCACGTGAGTTTTGGCATTCAAGTTTAGATGGCTGGGTAAAAAGTGGCCTTAGAGCCTCTTTAAAACCAGGTAACCTTTTAACAGGTGCAGTTTATGTCGACTTAGATATTTACAATAACGCCGAGCCGGCCAGTTTATCAAAAGTTGCTGAATATACTGTATTCCCAAGTATATCCAGCGGTATTACTGTTATTGCCGATCAAGTTTCAGATGTTTTAAATAAAGTAAATAATTTAAAAATAGAAGACAGCTTAGCGCAAATGCAAACCACATTCTCAGAATATCAAGCGCTTGCGCATGACATGCGTGATTTGCTCAATAAGCAAGATACGCAAGACTTACCGGGTGATATTAATAGAAACTTTGCAGAAATGACCAAAAGTATGCAGCAGTTTGATAAAACCATGAAACAGTTCGAAAAAACCATGGCAAGCTATCAACAAGGGTCAGCGTTTCACCAACAATTGCAGACTACTCTTTCTGAGTTTAAACGCTTAAGTGAAGAGCTACAGCCCCTAACGCGTGGCCTAAATCAGCAACCAAATATGTTGATTTTCGATAAAGACCTTCCTGCTGATCCGACACCAAGGAAACAATAATGAACTATAAACTAATTGCTTTTGTAAGCTCGCTATTCGTACTATCTGCATGTAGTCAAACGTCATTTTCAACAATGCAGTATTACCAATTCTCGCAGCCTATAACTGCGATGAAACGTTTAAGTGACGAAACCCAAGCTCAACTAAGAGTTAATACGGTACAACTACGAGGTTCATTAAATAACCGGGGTATTGCGATGGTGCTCGATAATAACCGCATAAATGCAGCTAATTATCACCTTTGGAATGAGTCACCGGATTTAATGCTTACGTCAAGTGCGCATCAAACTCTCTATACAAAGCTAGAAAACTGGATGGTAATTAAAGGCTTACCTGTCATTACAGATATAGACCAGCAAACTTATTATGAATTAGAGTACGAGCTACACCACTTTAATGGTGATCAAAATGGTAATGCGAATATAGCTGGATTATGGCGCTTATATTACACAACACCTGAGTCGGGTAGACAGCTAAAAGCGATAAACTACTTTAACGAAATTACGCCTCTTGACGAAGATGGTTATGAAGGTCTTGTTATGACGTTAGAATCAACATGGCTTGAAATTAACCAAGAAGTCGGTGCAGAGTTATCAAAACTTACTCTTTAAAAGAACTTTCAGAGGTTGGTGGTCATCATTGATAATAAGGTCACCAACATCTTCAAACCCTAATTTTATTAGCACTTTTTGCGATGCGACATTTTGTAATGATGTCATAGCAGCTAACAAGTCAATATTTCTCACGTACTCTTTTGCAAACAATAAAGATGCCGCTTTTGTTGTAATTCCCCGCCCCTCATACTCAGCTAAAAGGGCAAAACCTAAATCAGGAATTGCCAATGCATCTCTTTGAAAAAGCCCAATCATTCCAACGGGTGTTTCGTCAGCGAGGCAAACGATATAACAGCCCAAACCATTTTGCTGGTGGCTATTGATAAAAGTTTGTTGTATGTAATGCTGAGCTTGAGCATGCGTTTTGATACCTTTATCGCCAATATGCTTTAAAAACGATGTCTGATTTAACAGTTTTAGAATAAAACTATCATCACTTGGGTACCCGGCACGTAAAAAAATATCGCTCATAACACGCTCCTAAAATACTTTACTAACAACATCTGAGGTAAAATTGAGACAATCAAGGACACGTTCCTTTTGAACATCAGAAAGCTCATCAAGGTTAAAATACCCATAGTCAGTATGCTCGTCGCTTAGGGTTATTTTTGCATGTTCAGGCAGAAAAGCTCTAAATATAAATGCATGCGAATTAAACGCTGTGTGGTAATAAACACCACTTAAGTAGGCAATCTGTACATCACAATCTAGTTCTTCATCGCATTCACGTATGAGTGCTTGATGAATGGTTTCGCCCTTATCTAAAGCGCCACCAGGTAGCCCCCAGCTTTTTTGTCCGTAATTAGCTTTCAGCAATAACACCTGACCTTGTGGATTAGTGATTACCGCATGACTACTTAATCTGTATGTATCTGAAAAAGCCATAAAAACCCCCGTTAAACTAATTGATAGCCTAACATAAATACTGCAATTAAATTAATTTGGATAAGATAAAAATTCTTATTGACTAAATTAAAATTCAGGATTATTTTTCGTGCGATGTTTTGGGCAAAACAAAAGCAGTATACCCTCTATACTGTCTGGCGCCAGCCAACGCAGGCACTTTCCCTTATGGGTCCATAAAAGTGTGTTCGCGTAAAGCAGTTACTTGAGTCGAAAGACTTTTGATTTCTGTAAGCAATCTCGCATTGCTTAACTGTGTGAAAAATATAATGCAAGAACCTTCTGCGTTAAGTTTACTACCTCCTATATTAGTAGTGGTTTTGGCCGTATTTTTACGCCGCCCTATATTATCATTACTTATTGGTGCTTTGTTTGGTTTAGCCATGCTAGGCCCTACTGCTGTATTGTCTAATTTTGCTGATATCTCATTAAAAGTAATGCAAGACGAAACCATTGCTTGGCTTATATTAGTGTGCGGGGGCTTCGGTGCTCTCATCGCTTTATTAGTGCGCACAGGCGGCGCAAGTGCATTTGCTGAATTAGCATTAAAATTTGCTAAAGGACAACGTTCATCACTCGTTATGACATTTGTGTTAGGCGTCATTATTTTTATAGACGATTACCTTAATGCGTTAACGGTTGGTGAAACCATGAAACGTATTACCGATAAATTTAAAATCAGCCGTGAAATGCTCGCCTATGTGGTCGACTCAACTGCCGCGCCTATCTGTGTACTAGTCCCGCTATCAACGTGGGCAGTATTTTTTGGTGGTTTATTAGTTGATAACAATGTAGCACCTGAAGGCCAAGGCATTGCTGTGTATATTCAAGCAATTCCATACATGCTCTACGCGTGGTTTGCTGTACTCGTTGTATTACTTGTGAGCGTAAACATCATCCCAGCCTTTGGCCCGATGAAAAAAGCGCAGCTACGTGCCATGAATCATCAAATCGAGATATCAAACAGTCAATACACCGATATCCAGACAGCTGATGAATATGCAGTAAAAGCGGCCGAAGAGAACTTTGAGACTGCCGCAAGTAATGGCAAACTTTACAACTTTTTAGTGCCCATTATTTTGCTGGTGGCATTCACTGTCTACTTTGAGATTGATGTATTTAAAGGGCTGCTCGCAACTTTTGCCATTGTATTACCCTTTTATATGCTGCAAAAGCTAATGACGTTGTCAGAGCTAGTAGAACGCATGCTCGATGGATTTAAAAGTATGATTCCGGCAATTGGCACTGTAGTCGCTGCATTTATTTTCAAAGATGTGTGTGACCAATTAATGCTACCACAATATGTTATTAATACACTAAGCCCCTACATGACGGCACAATACCTGCCTGCAATGGTATTTTTAGCTATGGCAGTGCTTGCCTTTGCAACGGGTTCAAGCTGGGGTATTTTCGCGGTCACTATCCCTATAGTTATGCCTCTTGCCTATGCAATTGATGCGAATATTCCTTTGGTGATTGGCGCATTGCTGTCGGCTTCTTCTTTTGGCAGCCAAGCGTGCTTTTATTCTGATTCAACGGTACTGGCTGCACAAGGCTCTGGTTGCGATTTAGTGAGCCATGCTATTACTCAACTACCCTATACCATATTGGCAGCAACAGCTGCATTTATTGGTTTTTTACTTATTGCATAAGAACAAAAGCCCAAGCATATGCTTGGGCTTTGATTTATTGAAATATAAATCCTATTTTTGGAATTGAATTCCTTTGTAATAGGTTTCTAAGTTATCAACTTTAATCTGATTTTCCAGATCAGCGAATGGCTTATCCGCAAATTTACTACCACGCAGTTGAATGTTCAAACGCGGTGCTTGAGCATTTAACATCGTTTTCTTATAGTAATCTTTAAGATCAGCTAAGGTTACTTTTTCAACCTCAGCAATCAGTTTATCTTTAGAATCAAAGTTAAAGTTTTCGCGATACCAATCAGAAATTAAAGGGGCCATTTCATCGCCAAGATTTTTAGGCTGCTCTTTTAAAGACACAAGGGTGGCGTTCTTAAGCTGCATAAAGGTGTCTTCTGTCATATTATCAAGCTCAACTGCGTATTGCTTTTTAAATTCATCAAAGCGAGCTTGCATTTCTTTTGGACCTTTAACTGGCGTTTGGATATAAAGCCCAAGTGCTGAGTAATCTTCAATTGGGCGAGCAAGTGCACCAACCGCATAAGCAAGTTGTTCTTCAGTACGTAGTTTATCAAAAGCAACTGTTCTAAAGTGGTTTTGTAATACTTGAGCTTGTGCTTGCTGCTTATACCCTGGGGTCGGATGAACAACCATATCGATAACTGCAACGTCAGCGACAATAATATCTTTTTGTAACACAATGCGCTCACCTAGCTTAGGTAACCACGCTTTGCTGCGAGCAAATTTCGATACTTTGTGCGTCTTAGGCAAGATAGCTATCAATTTATTGGCAATCGAGTTTACATCGTCTTGATTATAATTGCCGAAGGTAAATACACGTAGGTCATTAGCTGCCAAGGTCGACTGCTTAATTGCAGTAAAATCAGCGAGCGTTAAAGCATTGGCTGCTGCAATGAGTGCCTCGGTGTCAAATTTACCGCTGCGTGTTAATTTCGAGTATTCCCCAAACGCTTGATAGAAAGGAAACTGTTGCTGTTGGTTCAATAAATCGCGCTTATAGCGGTCAATTGCTTGTTCAAAGCCTTCTTTTGATACTTCTAGCTGTAAGTTTTCAAGTGCTTGTGCCAATAAAACATCTTGTTTATCAGTAAAGCCGCTTAATGATAAAACCAGACCATTACTAGGCTGTAGCCCTAAACTCATACCTGCAACGGCTGCTTCTGTGCTTAATTTACTTTGCTGTAAGTTATAGATATCCGCCCAAACCGAGTAAAGAACTTTCGCCTTTGCATCAACCAGTGCGTCAGGTGTATTGATATAAACCTCAACAAGCCCTTTTGGCTGCTCTGCAAATTGTTGACTTGCTTGACGCCATACCTTCACTCCTTGTTCATCAAACACCAGCTCTGGATGAGCCTGTTGCTTAAATTCAGCTGTTTTGATTGCAAAACTTTCGGGTAGCAAGCGGTTTACAGTCGGTAGAGCTAATTCATACTGACTCGGCTTATTCCAACTGCCAATTTCTTCTTCACTGATATCTTCAATACGGTATTTGCCATCATAAAAATGCAGCTGTGAATCAGTCTCTTCTTGTTTTGATATGTACCAAATGCGAAGAGTATCTTCATTTAATTGCGACAGTACATTCTGCACAGCGTCAGCATCAAATTTTGCATAATAATAAGGCGCATTGATTGCATTATTTACAGGGAATTTCTGCATACTATCGGTTAGATTACTGACATAACCAAACTCGTCACCTTTTTCTAAAAATTGGAATTCATTATTTAAAGATGTTCGAATTTCATTGAAGTATTTACTATCAACACCCTGCTCTTTGATTAATGCAATGTACTGCATGATAGTCGCAACTATTTCTTCACGGTTTTGCATGCCAGAATCGGTCAACTCAATACTAACTTTAAGGGTGCCATAGTTGCCATATTGAGTCGGCGCATCGCTTGCAGATAAATGCGAAACCCAGCCTTTATCTCTAAGGATTTGTGCAGGGCTGCCTTGCATTTCATTACTAAGTAAATAAGACACAAAGCGATTAGGTTTAACAGCGAACTCAGCGCTGTTGTCTTTGATAGTAAACTCCAACTCTAATTGTTTAACATCTTCATTCGGAGAGTAATAAACACGTTTACCACCTGCTTTACTAAAGTCGAGCTTATCAGTCACAGTTGGCTTTTCTATCTGCTTATTTTCAATGTCTGCAAAATACTGCTTCGCTTTTGCTTCCATTTCAGCTAGCGGACGATTTGAAATCATCGCTACTTTCATGATGTTAGACGAGTAATACTTGTTATAAAAAGCCACAGTTTCTTTATGAAGGTTACTGCCCTCTTTATCGCCTAATGTTTCCAAGTTACCAATTAAGAATCGGTTTGCTGGATGCTCCCCCATCATTTGTCGAGCAAGCTTAAACTGGCCGAAAAAGTCCATTTCACGACGCATAGACCATTCTGCATTTACGGCATTTTTTTCTTTATCAGTGTACTCAGGATAAAGCTTGGGCGATTTAAAGAAATCAGCAAAACGATCAAGCGCTTCGTCGTATGCGTCGTTGTTAACTTTAAACATGTAATTGGTAATATCTAACCAAGTATAGGCGTTATGTGCACCACCATTTTTAGTCATAAAATCACTATAGCCCTTGGTATCAGGGTATCTTTCTGTGCCAAGGAATAACATATGCTCTAAATAGTGAGCCATCCCCTGTTGACTCATAGGGTCGTGCAACAAACCAACCCCAACACTCAATGCAGCAGCTGATTTTTCGGCACTTGGGTCCGAGATTAAAATCACATCAATTTCATTGGCTAACTTGAGGGTTTTATATTCGCGAGTGTCATTAGGACTAACAATAAGCGATTCGGGAATTAAGTTTGGGTTAGTTGTTTGATTTGGTGCTGAACTACACCCTGCTAAGACGGCAAATGCAATAGCACTCAAGCCCATTATTTTTTTCATTATTTCGTATCCATTAGAAATTGACTGTGTTTTTATTTATCATGTGCTCATATAGGCCGCAATTCAATGCTTATTAGGGTATAGACTCTAAAACTTTGTAACACATTGTGAAAAATAAGTACTTACGGCTCGAATATCAACTGAATAACTATAACAAAGGATGAGCTATGGAAAAGTGGCTAATTGCGGCAATGTTCACTCAGGTATTACTTACATTCTCTATCATGGTGATTATGGGAAGGCGCCGTTTCACAGCGGCAAGAAATAAAGTCATAAAAATGCAAGACTTTTTAACAATGGAACTAGATAAGGCTGGTTCTGAGGTTAGAGTCGCAGATCGAAACTTTATAAACCAGTTTGAAATGCCGATTTTGTTTTTCATTGCCTGTTTAACGGCTTTACAGGTTAACGCAGCTGGGTTTGTATTTGTAATTCTTGCATGGATTTATGTTGGACTAAGGTTATTACACAGTGTAATTCACTTAACAACAAACACACTAAAGCTACGTTATTATAGCTTTGTAATCAGTAGTTTCATCATGCTTATCATGTGGTTAATGATTTTAATAAGAATTTTCTAAGGCGCAAATTGCGCCTTACATTATTTTTCAAGGTATGAACCTTCTACTGTATAAACTTTCTACGGTAGAAAACGCTGGCAGCCAAAATCGACATCAACCAAGCCATTGAGCCACTGCTTGAACCAGAATCTCCACCCTTGTCATCATCGTCTATTAATGTATTTTCTACTGGTGACAAACCTGCTGATGAATCAGGATTTTCATCAATAACCACAACACTGTTAATAGTCACTAAATTTTCACCATTAAAGCCAGCGGTTGTTTCTGGGCATTGGTCTTCGTTTAAACCAACTACGGGGATTTCGCCACAATGTACAAGATCAGTGATTTTAGTCAGCACCTCAAAGCTTTCTTGTGTGATCTCACCAAATACTGTAAAGCCACCGTTTTGAACGTCTAAATTAGCGCTATTATCTTTTAAGTTGAAAAACCATTGGCTTGTGGCACTGTTTGCATTACCACTTTGTTTAGCCATAGCAATGGTTCCTTTTACATTAGATAGGACTGGTTCATTCGCAATGGCTGCTTTCTTTTCTATTGCTGTAAAATCTGTATCGAATGTGAAACCACCGCCTTGCACTACAAAATCGTCCACAGAACGATGAATAAGACTTCCATTATATGAGCCATCTGACACATATTCTAAAAAGTTTGCAACGGTCACAGGGGTATGTTGATCATAGAGATTGACTGTAACCGTGCCTTGATTCGTTTGCATTTCTACGATGGTTGCATTCGATTGAAAACCTATTATGAGTAATGCAGACGCTAACAAATTTTTTTTCATTGTCTCTTCCTGATAGTTTTTATTTTGAGATGATGAGGTTAAATAAAAACTAACTGCTATTGAATAGAGGGAAAACTTGTTACACAAAACAAATCAAGTTGATTACATATTAATTACAATTGTTCACACCGTATATTCATTAATGTTATAAAAACTTGATAAATTAAAGCCAAATCGTCTTATCAAATTAGCTGAGTTTGTTAGTATTCACACGACAACAATGAACACATAGGAATTAACCATGGCGAATAAAGAAAGCGCTATTTGCGATTTTGGCTTACACCAAGGTGAGCCTTACAATAAATTACCGGCCAGTTTTTTAAACTGGATGGTAGGTAATAATCATCAAAAATCACACTATGCTGAGCAAGAGCTTCAACGGCGTCAATTAGCCGCGACAGGTGAGTTAAATTTTGAAAATGACAATAAAAATTATTAAAAGTCATTTAATTTAAACCTAAGTCGTTTAAACTAAGCGCATAATTAACCTACTGCTTTAATATGGCAAACAATTATGCGTTTTATTATTTTATCGTCGCTGCTGTTTTCACTAACCGCTTGCAGCACCTTCCAAGAAAAAGATACCAATTCTCAGTACTTTACTCTTCTACATACTAATGATAATCACGGTCGTTTTTGGCATAACGAACAAGGTGAGTATGGTATGGCAGCCCGTAAAACTCTGATAGACCAGCTAAGAGCTGAAGCAAAAGCTCAAGGCCATGCTGTTTTATTACTTTCGGGTGGTGACATCAACACAGGTATTCCAGAATCGGATCTTCAACATGCAGAACCTGATTTCAAAGGTATGTCACTCATCGGCTATGATGCAATGGCAATTGGTAATCATGAGTTCGATAATCCGCTCTCTGTACTTGATCAGCAGCAAAAGTGGTCAAACTTTCCGTTTTTATCTGCCAATATTATAGATAAAGAAACAGGCAAGGCGCGCTATCAAGGCTACAAAATATTTGACAAAAATGGACTTAAAATTGCGGTAATTGGTTTAACAACGACTGACACAGCAAAAATAGGGAACCCGCAGTACATTGGCGGCCTTGATTTTAAAGATCCAACTCAAGTAACAGCAAATTTAGCGCCGACACTCAAAGCCCAATATCAGCCAGATATTACGATTGCTGTAACTCACATGGGCCATTATGTAGACGCTAACTTCGGTATCAACGCGCCTGGAGATGTAACGATGGCACGTAACCTCCCAAAGGGTACACTTGATATTATTGTTGGTGGTCATTCGCAAGAACCCGTTTGTATGTCAAGTGCGAACGTTGCCGATAAAAGCTTTGCGCCTGGTAAAGACTGTAAACCAGACCAACAAAATGGTACTTGGATTATGCAAGCTCATGAGTGGGGTAAGTATGTTGGTAAAGCGGAATTTAAATTAGAAAATGGGCAATTAACTCTACTAAATTATGAATTGATCCCCGTGAACTTGTATACCACAAATAAACAGGGCAATAAGCAGCTTGCTGGTGACTATATTGAACCAGATAAGACAGTCCACGATGTGCTTGCGGTTTATCAGAAAAAAGGGGCTGCTCAGATTGCGGGCAAGATTGGCTCAGTCGATGCTAAACTTGAAGGCGACCGCAGCAAAGCACGCTACGAACAAGTTAATCTTGCTCGTGTAATTATCGCCGCTCAAATGCAATCTGTTGGAGCTGATTTTGGCTTGATCAGTGGCGGTGGTATTCGGGATAGCATTCAAGCAGGTGATGTTAGTTATAAAGATATTTTGAAAGTTCACCCCTTCAAAAACCGCATTACTTACATTGATATAACAGGAAAAGAACTGTTCGATTATCTGTCAGTTGTGACCTCATTCCCACCCGACTCAGGCGCTTATTTACAGTACCATAAACTTAGTTTTAGTAGACAAGATGGGCAGCTCAACGATGTAAAAATTAATGGTAAGGCACTCGATATGGACAAAATTTATCGTATGAGTATCAATAGCTACAACGCATCAGGGGGCGATGGTTACCCAACATTGACGAATAGGCAGGGATTCGTAAGTACAGATGACACGGATGCCCAAGCATTGAAGCGCTTCTTCGAAGAAAATAGTCCTTTAACAGCGGCTGATTACGCACCTGAATAAGTAAAGCATGGGAAGTAGTATGCTACTTCCCTATTACTTCGATATCATCACAGGAAATTGCTTTTAAACCATAGTGATGCAATCGAGATCGAGAACCTTCACCATATGCTTTAGGAGGGTAATATATTTCTTTAAGTTCAGGCTCATCCTGCCAAACTTCATCCAATGCAGCCCTAATTTCACTTAAGGTTTTCTCAAGACTATTGGTAAAGTTCGGGCGCTTTCTGATTGTATGACCAAGCTCTACTAAACGATAAAAATATTTATTAGCAAGGTTTAACAACTCATCTGGCACATCTTTATTTTGATTAAGCACAACATCAGGATATTGGATACAAAACTCAACCAATGCTAAATAAAAGCACAATGGCTTATTCGCTAGCGCAACTGACTTTTCTTCAAGTGCGCTTGATGAAAATGTTTTCGTGTTTAAATCGACAACAAGTTTAGCTGCCTCAGCAAGTATTGGTTCATCATCAGCTGTCGCTTCAATTGCACTAAAAGATGACTGCCTGCTCTGGCTAACTAAATATGTAAATAATGACGCTATTAAAATCACAAAAATTAAAACGGCAATATCAGACTTTACTAATAGACTATTGTTAAAAGTAAAAGTAATTGACACACTTCTGTTCGGGGTTTGTAATTGAGTTGGAAAATGCGCCCCTTGCACTGTTGAATTTGAAATTCCCGCTATAGAATAAACTGCTACCCCTGATTGATTAATTCGAGCATTTAGCTGAGTAATGTAATTTGAAACCATTTCTTTACTGCCTGAGTGCTTCAAAAAATCATCAGGTAAGTTTAAGTAGTTCAAGTCCAGCGCGATCCTGCTTTGCACCTTTGCAACAGACAATTCATTATTCATCTGCATTTTGTAAAATTTTGCACTATAGAAGCTTGCAACTAAGAGTGCAGTTGTAAACAAAAACACGATTGTATTAAAAAGCTTATCTTTATTTAGAAGCATTGATGACCTCTACTGACTGCTTATTTGCATCGCTTTTACAATCCCAAAATGATTCAACATGATTAAAGTAGTGAGAACTTTGATTGCGAGCTAAATCCGTGAGGCGTGCCTGAACAGCACATAAAAGGTCAGTGTTTTCATCTTGCATTTTTAAATACCAGCGGCTGCCACTAATGTTATCTCTTATCGGTGTTATATAATTAACTGAAAAACTAGCTTGATCACTGTCTTGCCAATAGGATGAAATTAAGTCAACTTTACCACTGGCCAGTAATTCTCTTAATTCTGTATGAGAACTCGCATAAGTAATATTTAAGTTTTCTAAATTTATATCTAATGTTTTAAAAAGTTGTTTGGGTAATATGTGGCCTGAACGGCTTGTTGGATAATCCAGTAACCCAATACGTTTGTCTAAAAAGTACGACTTTTCAATTCGTGGCTTTTCTTTACTTGAAATAAGGTAAGCGGTGTAATCAGGAAAACCGACAACAGCTTGATAGTTATAAGTGGATTGTGCCATGAATGCGTCAATTAAATTCTCTTTTGCGAGGATTAAGTCTGCAATTCCTTTGCCTAAAAACTCGATAGAATCCGATGTTTTATAGCCCCAGTAAGACGTAACCTTTCCATACTGTTTACTAATAGTTAAATCATCACACAAGGATGTTGCTACATCTTCAGCGAGTGTTTTTCCAGACACATAAACGACCAAATCATTTAAATTGCTGTCTGACTTTGTACTGCAGGTAAACGAGGTTTCAATAAACGATTTTAAGTCAGGTGCAACTGCTCTTCCCTGTATGAAACCAATGCAGAAAAACAAAATAATAGACAGAAACAAAAATGTAACAATCGATGATTTTTTTATTAATATAGTTCTTAAACTCAATTTTACTAACCACTTGCTCGTGCTAGCCTCTATTTGAACAATTATTCTTACTTATTACAACAAGTAATTTTACTTAAACACTGTAAGGTAATGATTTTATTACTTTATGAACAAGAAATTATGAATCTTATTGAGTCCTTTCTATTTATCTCAAAATTCAGGAGAATTGGCACCAGAAAATTTGATTAAGCAAACATTCACTTTGGACGCTCAACCAATGTTACTAAAAACAATGAAGATGTTGCTGTTAACTACACCAGTAATTTCTGTTTTATCTGCCGCCCCTGCACATGCTTGGGGTCAAAATGGCCATCGAATTGTTGGTGAATTAGCAGCAATGCATATTACCGACACCACACGAGACGCTTTAGTTCCCTTACTAGATGGTGAATCGCTCCCTCAAATAGCCACATGGGCTGATGAAATGCGCTCTGCACCAGAAGAATTCTGGCAAAAAAAGTCATCACGCTGGCACTACATAAACTTTTCTAAAGATGATGCAAAACCAAGCTATGATGCACACTCTCATCACAACAAAGAAACAGTCGCAGATATCCTAGAAGGTATCGAATATTCAATTTCAGTATTAAAAAACGAAAAAGCATCATTAGCTGAAAAGCAATTCGCATTACGCTTTTTAGTACACCTTGTTGGTGATAGCCATCAACCTTTCCACGCTGGTCGCAGCGAAGACCGCGGTGGCAATCGCATTTCTGTCACATTCTTTGGGCAAGATACTAACCTACACAGCCTTTGGGACACTAAATTAATAGAAAACGAAAATTTATCTTACACAGAGTTTGCCAAGTTCGTTGATACATCAAACCAAACATTAATATCAGATTACCTTGCAAGTTCGCCAAGTGATTGGTTGATTGAATCAAACAACATTGCTAATTCACTCTATAAAGAAAATGAAACAAATGTAAGTTACAGTTATATCTATAAAAATTTACCAATTGTAAAAACTCGTCTACAACAAGGCGGGATTAGATTAGCCGGTTTATTAAACTCATTATTTGATAAATCAGCAAAACCGTTAGTAAAGGCACTTAAGATGCCAGCTAACAGTGAACTATAAACCAACAAACCTCTAACACGGGAAATAACATAATGAATAAGTTACGCCTTTCGAAATTAACCGGAGCAGTTATATTAGCTCTTGGTGTTTCAACAAGTGCTATGGCTGCAGATACCTCATCTTCAATGAGAGGTAAAATCACAACGCCTTCTGGTGAAGCAGCTGCAAATGTTAAAATAAAGGTTATTCACCAACCAACTGGCACAGTCAGTGAATTAACTACAAATGAAAGCGGTACTTTCATCGCCAATGGTCTACGTGTTGGTGGCCCATACACTGTATTTATCGACTCAGATACACACAGTGACAGCATGGTAGAGAATATCTACTTAGAGCTTGGTGATACTTACCGCTTACAAGAACAATTAAACTCATTAGCAATGGAAAAAATTGAAGTTTCTGGCTATAAAATTGTTCAACAGTCTGGCGGTTCGAGCAGTGTTTTCGGTGAAGACACAATCAACAATATGCCAAGCTTTAACAAAGACATTAAAGATGTAGCGCGATTAAACCCTCTTGCAAATATCAATGGTAGTGGTGAGCTTACATTTGCCGGTAATAACCCGCGTACAAATAGCCTAACTGTTGATGGTATCGGCCAAAACGATGACTTCGGTTTAAACTATGGCGGCTACCCTACTGCTCAACCACCTGTTGCACTTGATGCAATTGAGCAAATTTCTGTTGATGTATCACCTTTCTCAGCATCAAAAGGTAACTTTGGTGGTGGTACAATTAATGCCGTAACAAAATCTGGTACAAATGAATTTAAGTTCTCAGGTTTCTACGAAACCTCAACACCTGATATGGCAGGTGATGTAGACAATATTTCAGAAGTTTATGCTGATGGTCGCCCTGTTTTAGACGAAGATGGCCATAAAACATTTGAAATTAACAAAGTAGAACCAATTCAAACAGAAGAACGTTTTGGTTTTAACGTGGGCGGTCCATTAATTAAAGACACGCTTTTCTATTTTGTAAACTACAACAGCTGGAAGAGCGAACTAGATTTAGATTATGGTTTTGAAGGCTCTGGTGCAACGAACGAATACGATGTAACAGAAGAGCAACTAAATAACTTTTTATCTGTATTAGACAATGTATATGGTTTCCAAGACTCTTTAGGTGGCGATCCTGAAGATACAAATGAATCATTACTTGTTAAACTAAGCTGGAACATCAGCGATGCACATCGTCTAGATTTCACATATCAGTGGCAAGACGACCAAGAAGAGCGCAACTTCGGCACTGGCGGTGACACGGTATTACTTGCTTCAAGCCGTTATACTTATGCAACTAAGTTCAACAATTTCTCGACAAAACTTTACTCAGATTGGAGCGATGTTTTCTCATCAGAAATTGGTATCGCGTATAAAGATGTCAGTTCAAACAGCTTAACAAACTCGAATATTGGTAGCGTAAAAGTTGAAGAATACTACCGTGGTCCAGCGTATGAATTTGGTACCAACCAATACCGTCACGCGAATGAGTCTTCAACTGAAAACCTAACATTAACATTTGATGGTACTTACCTTCTGGATGAGCATGAGCTTAACTTCGGTATTCAGTATGAATCACTCAATCTGTATAACCTATTTGCTGCAAATTCATTAGGTTCATGGGAGTTTGACAGTGTTGCAGGTTTTGCAAACCGTGAGGTGGGTAACTTTAATGGTACTTATGACTTCTCTTACGCAAATGCCTATACAAACAATGCTGCAGACACAGCATATGATGCAACGCGTAGCCAATTAGCAATCTACCTAGAAGATACTTTTTATATTGGTGACGATTTAGAAGTAAATGCTGGTATTCGTTATGAGCGTTTAGCATCTGACGACAAGCCAACTCTAAATGAAAACTTCCTAGAGACTTACGGTTTTTCAAATCAAGAGAATCTTGATGGCGTCGATATCATCCTACCACGTGTTGGGTTTAAATATTACGCAACAGAAAACCTAACAATCAGCGGTGGTGTAGGTCGTTTCCAAGGTGGTATTCCTAACGTTTGGTATAACAACTCGTACCAAAAAGACGGTATTACACTTGTTGATGCACCACAATCAGTTATTAATGATTACTACGCAAATAACCCTGCAGATATCACATCTGTACCAGGTGCAATTCAAGATTCACTGACAAAAGGTGCGGGTAGCACAAACTACATTGACCCTGATTTTAAATTACCTTCAAGCATCCGTAGCCAAATTGGTTTCGAGTATGACTTTGACTCTGAATTACTTGGTAATGGTTTCAAATGGCAAGCTGAAATCGCTTACCACAAGAAAGAAAACGAAGCAATTTGGCACAACACAGCTATCGTACCTGTGGGCGTTGCGGCTGATGGCGAGCGTTTAATCCAAGAAAGCATCTACTCAGGTGATTTAGCTGATAACTTCGATATCATGCTAACAAATTCATCTGATGATGGCCGTTCAGTTATCTTCTCAACAGCACTTGCAAAAGAATGGGATAACGGTTTATACATCTCAGCAAGCTATGCACACCAAGATATCACTGAAGCGTCTTCAGGTTCATCTTCACAAGCGCAAAGTAACTACCAGCACAGTGTTACTAAAAACCGTAACCAAGACTTAGCACAGCGTGGTGCCTATGAAGTAGAACATAGCTTCAAAGTGAATATCAGCTACCACACTGAATTCTTTAAAGGCTATAACACTAAGTTTGACCTTTACTTTGAGCGTCGTTCAGGTCGCCCTTACAGTCACACAATGGCTTCGTACCAAGACGGTGCGCTAGGCGACTCGCGTGACTTCTACTCAAGCTCTGCATACTTAGCTTATATTCCAACTGGTGCGGATGACCCGAATGTAAACTGGGATGAATCGCAACTTACTTGGGGTGAGCTTGAAACACTACTTGATAGAGCGGGTATTTCTGAGCGTGGTGAAATCTTAGACCGTAATACAGGTACTATGCCTTGGGTAACAACTATGGATATCAGCGTTAAGCAAGAAATCCCAGGTTTCGCTAAAGGTCATAGCGGTGAAGTGTATTTCATGATTGATAACTTTGCTAACTTACTTAATAGCGACTGGGGCATTGAAAAACGCCTTAGCTATCAAGACCAATCAGTTTATGACTTTGGTGGTTTAGATGACCAAGGCCGCTATATAATTGATGAAGCGTACAATGGTGCCGATGTAAGAAATTACACACTAATCGACCAAAGTGCTTCTGCATGGCAAGCTAAAATTGGTATTAGTTACAAGTTCTAATCTATACTGTTTAAAGCCCGTTTAATTACGGGCTTTTTTATATCTGTAATAAAAATGACACACATTGATTTTAAAAAAGGAAAGGTACTTACACCCAGTAAGTATCATAATTTAATAACGGGAAACCTCATGAAATCAACATTTAATAAAAGTACACTGGCAATCGCTGTTGCGACTTGTTTAACGTTCAGCCATGCTGCAATGGCTAATGAAACCTCGTCTTCTATCAAAGGACAAGTTACAGGCCCGAATGGCAACCCTGCTGCTGGCACACAAATAACAATAATCCATGTCCCTTCAGGCTCAGTTAAAAAAACGACAGTAACAAATGAAGGTAATTTTTCAAGCCAAGGCCTTCGCGTCGGTGGCCCTTACAAAATTATCGTCGATTCTGATCAATATGAAGATCAACAACTTGATGGTATTTATTTGACTTTAGGTCAAGATTACCCTGTGACTGTTAGTTTACAAACACAGCAAATGGAACAAATCGTGGTATCTGGCGCACCGATAAGCGCACAAACTGGCAGCACAGGTCCTGCAAGTCATTTCTCACTTGAAGATCTAGAGTCTCGCCCTGCCATAAACCGTGATTTGAAAGACATTATTCGCGCCGACCCGCGCATCTTTATTGATGAAACAAATGCAAACTCAATTAATTGTGGCGGCGGTAATCCTCGCTTTAACAGCTTGACTGTTGATGGTGTGCGCATGAATGATAACTTTGGTTTAAATTCGAGCGGCTACCCTACCGAACGCATGCCATTTTCATTCGATTCTATAGACCAAGTGGCTGTTGAACTTGCGCCATTCGACGTGCAATACGGTGGTTTTACATCATGTAATATTAATGCGGTAACAAAATCAGGTACCAATGAAATTCATGGTGGTTTATTTTACGACTATACCAATGACTCAATGTCAGGCGACTCTATCGAAGGTAAAAAGCTTGATACAGGAAACTACACTGAGAAACGTTATGGTTTTAACCTAGGTCTACCTTTAATTGAAGATAAGCTATTCTTTTTTACCTCTTATGAGAAACTAGAAGGCGCGCAAATCTTCGATTATATTCCATTTGCTGACAACCGTATTGATCAAGCAACGATCGATCGCATTACACAAATCTCAAAAGATAACTACAACTACGACCCAGGTAGTATGATTCCAAGCCTACCTGTCGAAGACGAAAAGATTTTAGTAAAGCTTGATTGGAACATTAACGATGCCCACCGTGCAAGCCTAGTGTATAACTATAATGATGGCTTCTCTCTAGCTCAATCTGATGCAGATTCTAACGAAATAGCTCTTTCAAACCACTTCTATGAGCGTGGCGCTAAATTAGAATCTTATGTTGCCTCTGTTTACTCTGATTGGACAGATAACTTTTCAACAGAAGTAAGAGTGGGTTATTCAAAACTCGATAACCGCCAACAATCATTAGATGCTGCATCTGGTTTTGGTGAATTCCGTATCGACACAGGTGATATTGATGTTTATATCGGCCCTGATGATTCTCGCCAATCAAATATCCTAAATTATGACAACCTATCACTTAAATTAGGTGGCACATATTATTTAGAAGATCATGAATTATCATTTGGATATGAGCGTGAAGAACTGGATGTATACAACTTATTTGTTCAGCACACAGAAGGCGAATATCGCTTTAGTTCAATAGAAGATTTTGAAAATGGTATTGCGCGTGTTTACTATGGCAACGCATCATCACAAAATCCAGACGATGCAGCAGGCGAATTTGCTTACGCTTTAAACACCGTTTACTTTCAAGATAAATTTGAGCTAATTGACTACGATATCACGATTACAGCGGGTCTACGTTATGATTGGTATACAAGCAGCGATAAACCAACCCATAACCAAAACTTTGAAGACAGATATGGCTTTTCAAATAGCCAAAACCTCGATGGTATTGACCTTCTTCAACCGCGTTTAGGCATCAACTGGATTTATAACGATCAATTAGAGTTGCGTGGTGGTTTTGGTCTATATTCGGGTGGTAATCCAAATGTTTGGGTTTCGAACAGCTACTCTAATGACGGTGTACGAAATATTCAGATTGACCAAAGAGGTTTACAAATTCTTGGTGATGATGCCATTGCATTTAATGGTGGCGGTATGCCAGGTTATGACATTCCTCAATCACTCTATGACGAGGTTGGACAAGGTGGTGCAGATGCAAGCGCAAATGTGACAGACCCTGACTTTGAAATTCCTTCAGAATGGAAGTTCTCTTTAGGTGGTACTTACATCACCAGCAATGATTATGTGTTCAATGTTGATTATCTCTATACAGATAAACAAGACTCAGCAATCATTCGCAACATCGCCAACGTACAAACAGACACAGCGCCAGATGGCCGCCCTGTTTACAACGATGTTTTACACCCACGTGTATCTGACTTTATGCTGACAAACGTAGAAGGCAGCGATGCTTATTCACATGTACTTTCTTTATCGATGAATAAAGCATTTGATAATGGCATAGATTTAGCGCTTTCTTATGCTTATACCGTGGCTAAAGATGTGAGCCCAATGACAAGCTCTGTAGCATTCTCTAATTACCACTTTATTGCGGTATCTGATTCAGAGAATCCTGGGGTGACAACTTCTAATTATGAGATACCTCATCGCTTTACATTATCTTTAGGTTATAGCCATGAAATTTTTGATGGCTACGAAACTAAGTTCAACCTATTTGGTCAAGCACAACAGACTAACCCATACTCGTATACCTTTGATAGAGATTCAGGTGGTTTAGGCTTTAATGATGCGAGTCGCCAACTTTTATATGTACCAGAAGTTGATGATGCAGCAGTTGTTTATGGACCTGACTTCGATCAAACCGCCTTTAATAACTGGATTGAAAGTGAAGGCTTAAAACGAGGTGAGATCCAAAAACGTAATAATATTGATGGCGACTGGTGGGTTACATTCGATCTAAAAGTTGAGCAAGAGTTCATGGGCTTCACGCCTGATCAAAAAGGCTCTGCTTATTTCGTAATTAAAAACATCGGTAATCTGTTAAATGATGATTGGGGTGTTTTAAAATCAGGTAGTTCGTTACAAAGTGCTGTAACAGCTGACATTGTTGATGGTCAGTACGTTTATAGCTCTTTCAACAACCCTGCTGGTACGAGTGTACAAACTGAACCTTCTTTATGGGAGATGCGTATCGGGGTTCGTTATAGCTTCTAATAGTTAAAAGCAAATTATAAGCCCGCCTAATTAGGCGGGCTTTTTATTAGTTAGCGCGAATATACGGCCAGCGGATGGGTTGTGTTAATTGATACATGTACGTGGTCATTCGGCCGCACAACGACTTCATGGCTTACACGGCTTGTAACTGTTGTTTTGCAGGCAAGTTCTACAGCACATAAACGGCTACCACCTTCGTAGCGCACCCATGTAACCACACCATTTGACGATTGTGCATTTTGAATTAAATGAACATCATCAGGTCGCAATAGCACATCAACCGCTGCGGCATTGTGGTCAACTTTAATTGCAGGGGCATTACCTAAGTCTGTTGTAGCTATATCACCTTCACATTGACCTGCTATGAAACTCGCTTCACCTAAAAAACGAGCCACAAAACGGTTTGTTGGTAAGCTAAAACAACGCTCAGGGGTATCGATTTGCTGAATTACCCCCTCTTTTAGTACACCAACACGGTCACCAATGGATAGGGCTTCTTCTTGGTCATGAGTGACCCAAATAGCAGGGACGCCAGCATCTTTTAATGCATTACGAATATCCCATCGTAAAGTATCTTTAAGCGCTGCATCAAGATTAGATAAGGGCTCATCAAGCAGTACAAAATCAGGTTCATGAGCCAATGTACGCGCAAGCGCGACACGTTGCTTTTGGCCACCTGATAGTGTTGCAGGCTTTTTATTACGAAACGCCTCAAGACCCAGTAACTTTATCCAATGATCTGCTTTGGATGTATCGGTCAACCTAAAGCATATATTCTGTTGCACCGTTAAATGCGGGAACAACGCAAAGTCTTGAAAAACCATACCTACTTTGCGTTTCTCAGGCGGCACTTTGAGCTTTGGAGTAGCACGCCATGTGCCTAAATTAATTTCACCTTCGCTGATAGGAATAAGCCCTGCCAGAGCTTGCAAAATTGTACTTTTACCACAGCCAGTTGGACCAACTAGCATAAGGATCTCACTCTCTCCAAGTGATAAATTAAGATCACTCACCACACGATTGCTACCATAATCGATAGACAGCTTACTAACTGATAGCATTTATACTGATCCTTAATGTTCTAATTGACTGCGCTTTTCACCAGAGAGCATTATAGCCAAGCCACAAGCTGATATCACTACCAACAATAAGCCTGGTATTGCAGCACGGCCAAAATAGCCGGCTTCATAAACACGCCATAAATACGTTGAAAGGGTTTCAAACCCTGTCGGGCCTAATAAAAGTGTCGCTTCAAGCTCACGCATTGATTCTAAAAATACCAAAGCCGCACCGGCAATAATACCGCGCAGTGTTAAAGGCAAGGTGATACGCATAAATGCTTCACGTGGACTTGCACCTAGTACGCGCGCTGATTTGATTAAGCTTGAATCTAAGTGTTCAGTACTAGTACGCACAGAACCAACAGCAAGCGGTAAAAACCGCAGTACATAAGCGATGACCAATAATGCCAATGTTTGATATAAAAGCGGTAATTGTAAGCCACCATAAACTAGGGCAGTTCCCATTACGATACCTGGAATACCAAAACCAAAATAGGTTACTCGTTCCATAAAGCGCCCTACTTTACCGCTTAGTGCGGCATGAGCAACTGGCACAGCAACAACCACAGCTGCAATAGCAGCAATCCCAGAAGCATAAGCCGAATTCCAAGCAATGCTGAAATCAAAATCAGCAATTCCGTCACGGGCAAGCCATAGGGTAAAAATTGCCAGTGGTAAACATATTGCCAATAACAATACTGGCAAAAATGTTACTAGCATTGCCAGTTTTTGCGCATTTGTTGGAAATAACATCAAAGCTCGACCATGACGCTCTGACGTGGTTTTAATTTGCGATTCGATGAACAATAAAAAGCCAACTATCACCATTAACTGCAGCGATAACATCGCAGCACGACTTAAACCAAATGCATTGTATTCGACATAGATAACACGGGTGAAGGTATCCAAACGCATCATCGCCGGCGTGCCAAAATCTGATAGTGTGTATAGGGCGACCAGTAATGAGCCAGCGGCAATCCCATTAACTACACGCGGAAGAATAACTTTAAACACACTCATGCTCATCGACATACCTAAAGTACGAGCAGCATTTACCATACTCGCATCGAGGCTAAGTAAAGAAGAACGTGTTGTTAGCATAACAAACGGAAAAGTATACAGGGTCATTACAATGGCAGCACCAGGTAAGCCATACATAGCTGGGGTTTCAAACCCTAACAGCTGGTTAATTTCACCACCTGGGCCAAATGCCGCATAGAGTGTAAACGCACCAATATAGCTTGGAATTGCAAGTGGAGCTGCAAATAACACTAACCAAAGCTTTTTAAAAGGAAGTTGTACATAGGCACTAATAAACGCCAGAGGCACGCCAATTAAAATAGAGCCTAATACAGTTAACACCATAAGCGATAAGGTGTTACCAAGAATTTTTAAATTATGACTATCAAAAACAGCCGTCGCATCACTGGCTAGTGTGATCAGAATATAAACTGGCACTAACGCCAAAAGCGCTGCAAGCAGCGCCATGGGATAAGAAGCAGGTATGCGCATTATAAAACACCGCTACTGCGCATAAGGTCGAGTGTTGGCCTTAAATCTGCCAATTGAGTTAAATCGATTTTCGGCGGTGAAACATCCATTAATGCTGGTAAACCAGCTGGTTGTTCAATACCTTGGATCAGTGGAATTTCATAGGCTTCGCGCGCTAAGTAACTTTGTACTTCTTCACTTAACAAGTAACGCATGAAATTCATTGCATTAGGATTGTCGGTCAGCGATAACACACCTGACGCATTTACTAAACAACCGGCATCTTGATTCGTGAACGCAAGGTCTAGGTTAGCATCTGGTTTACCTGACTTAAGACGTAATGTGTAATAATGATTTGCAAAACCAATATCAACTTCACCACGTTCAACCGCCATCACTACACCAAGCTCACCCGCATAGGTTTTTGAGCGCTTTTGAACTTTCTTAAGCCATTTAGCTGTTTTATCTTCACCTTCAAGAATACGCATTGCTGTTACAAACGATTGAAATGACGCATAAGCCGGTGCCCAGCCGATTGATAAATCGCTATCTGCAATCGCCATAATACTATCTGGGATCTGATCTTTGCTAAGGCGCTTAGTGTTATAAGGTAATGTACGAATGCGACCTGTCACTGGAGCCCAACCAGGGTAGCGAAACTGTGGTTGTAACTGTGTTTCTAAATCACTTGGTAAAGGTTTAGCCAGGCCTGCGTCTGTAACTAAGCCAATTGCACCAGAATCAACGGCCCAAAATAAATCAGCACGTTTTACACCCGCTTTTGCTTCCGCAACAATCATATTAGCTAATGCTGCAGTAGGCCCACGTCGAATCGATAAATTAAGTTTTGGGTTTTTCTTTTGGATTGATTGCAGTACATTTTCATACAAACCGCCTTCGCCGCGGCCTAAATATAATGTTAAATCACCCTCAAGGGCTGGTAAGTCTTTCACTGAAATTGGGCTTGCAGCAGTCGCTGCAAAGGCTTGTGATAGAGGTAGCGGCATTGCGCCCACTACCCCAAACGCAGCCAGGCCTTGAATAAAGGTCCTACGCTTCACTAAAATACATCCTTACGTGCTTTTTCGGCTTCTTCTAGTAACACCTTAGCGCGATCTAGTTTTTCTTGCATATCAACAACCACTGCACGTACTTGGTCAACAGACCCTTTATCTGAAATAGCTTTTGGCAGGGTTACGTTAAAATCTTTTTCGAGAACTTCTACTAACTTCGCATCTTTTTCAATCAGTGTACCTTCAACACCTTCGAATAAGTGAAGGTAAGTATCGTGTACAATCTGTGTTGCTTCTTCGCTTAAACGCTCTGCATATTTTGCAACAACACGATCTAACTTGTGTTTAATTTCATCAATTGTTGCACTTTGCGTCATTGTTTCAGAAGCCGTTGCTTTTACAGCTTTTAATAAACCTTTTTGCTGAAAGTCGGCAGCCAGTTTAACAGCTCCTAAACCTTGCCACAAGGCAGCATTCAAGGCCTTTTGGTGCGTGCGTACTTCGCTTGCTGGCTTTTTATCATCAATGGCCATTTTAATGCCATAGATACTCTGCCAAATTGATGCATAAACCGGTACGTAGTTTGTTTCTATCGCACTGTGAAACTTCACCGATTCCCAATATTCGAGTAGGTCATCGCTTTTTACCGCTTTTGCACCTTTTGTTTCGTAATCGGTTACCAAAGTGTCTACTTTGCCGATCATCCACTCTACGTCCTCAGAATAATCTTTTAAATTTTCTTTTAGATGATTAACGTGCTCACCAATTGGGCCATTTGCCAATACAGGTTGGGCAATAAAAGTAGATGCTAATACTAGGCTAAGGCCTAGCGTTTTCACGGTGTTTAACGCTAATTTCATAGGGAGACATCCAAGTTTCTAATTGTAAATGATAGCCATTATCATATACGTATAGATTGCCTAAATCAATTGCTATAAAGCACTGATTACAGATTTACACATTTTTATTTAAGTGATTGGAAAGCTTAGTAAGAATGTTAAAAAATTGTGTTAATTCATGATTATCTAAGCCACTAACTAAATGTGCTTGCCATGCAATTGCTTTGGGTACAATTTGTTCATGTAAACAGACCCCTTTTTTAGACAACATAAGCAAGTTTGCACGTTTATCTATCGGGTCTGGTTTCGCCGTTAAGAGCTCTCTTGCTAATAGTGACTTTACTGCACGGGATACAGTCGATTTATCCATTTGTGCCATATCACACAAAGCTTTTGAACTACACTGACCATATTGAGCGAGATTGGCAATAACGCGCCATTGCGGCACCGTTAAATCAAATTGTTGTTGATATAGTTCACTAAACTGATCACTCATTTGCACAGCTATATTAGTCAGTGAGTAAGGTAAGAATTTTTGTAAATCGAGTGTTGGCTGTTTATCTGTTGTCATGGCTTCACTACTGTCAAAGAATGTTTACATAATGAAATTCAGCGTGGTTTGAATTTACTCTCACATGAGAGTATCTTACCTAAAACCTTTCAGGAGTCTAGTGATGAATAACGAATTACAATATATGACAGGCTTTGGTAATGAATTTGAAACCGAAGCATTACCCGATGCATTACCTATCGGTCAATTCAGCCCACAAAAAGTAAAATACGATTTATATGCTGAGCAGTTCAGCACAACGGCATTTACAGCGCCCCGTGCTGATAACCGACGAACATGGTTTTACCGCATTCGCCCATCAGTTGTACAAGGTGATTATACACCAATTGATAATGGCCTTATTCGCACTGCACCTATCACAGAAGTACCAACGCCACCCACCATGCTACGTTGGGATCCAATTGAAATACCTGAAAAGCCAACTGATTTTATTGATGGTTTAGTCACCATGGCTGCCAACGGCAGTGCAAATGCACAAACAGGTATTGGTATTCATATTTATGTAGCCAATAAATCAATGCAAAACCGTTACTTTTATAATGCAGATGGTGAAATGTTGTTTGTGCCGCAACACGGTGAGCTATTGCTGAGAACCGAGTGCGGTAAACTGACCATTCGTGCAGGTGAAATTGCAGTTATTCCTCGAGGGATTAAATTTGCAGTTGATTTATTAACAGATACAGCCCGTGGCTATATTTGTGAAAACTATGGCCATGCCTATATTTTACCAGAGCGCGGCCCAGTGGGTGCTAATGGTTATGCTAATGATCGTGACTTCCACTACCCTGTTGCGGCCTATGAAGACATTGAAGGTGATTTCGAACTAGTTGCTAAATTTAATGGCAATATGTTCCGTTGTGATATCGGCCATTCTCCTTTGGATGTGGTTGCTTGGACGGGTAATAGTGCACCTTACAAATATGATCTTGCCCGATTCAATGTTATGAATACGGTAAGTTATGACCACCCAGATCCATCAATCTTCACCGTATTGACATCACCATCGGGGACTGAGGGGGTTGCTAATATCGACTTTGCTATCTTCCCTCCTCGTTGGATGGTTGCAGAGAATACATTCCGCCCACCTTATTATCACCGTAATATTATGAGTGAATTTATGGGCTTAATCGAAGGTGTGTATGATGCGAAAGAGCATGGTTTTGTGCCTGGTGGCTCAAGTTTACATAATTGTATGTCGCCTCACGGTCCAGAAGCTGATGTATTTGAAAAAGCTTCAAATGCTGAGCTTGAACCACAACGCTACGAAAATACCTTGGCATTTATGTTCGAATCACGTTACGTTATTTCACCAACAAAATATGCCCTTGAAGGTAAAGAGCGTCAGCCTAATTACACAGACTGTTGGCGTACTATTAAAAAACATTTCACTGGTAAACAGGACGCATAATGAAACTTTATAGCTATTTTCGTTCATCTGCTGCATACCGAGTGCGCATTGCCCTTAATTTGAAGAACATTGATCACGAGCTGGTGACAGTTAACTTATTAAAATCAGAGCAACAAAGTGACGAGTACCTAGCAAAAAACCCACAGGGTTTATTACCTGCACTTGAAACTGAGCAGGGTGTACTTGCTCAGTCTCTGGCTATTTTAGAGTGGCTTGAAGAAACGCACCCAGACACACCGCTTTTGACTGGTGATGCATGGCAAAAAGCTCAGATCCGCAATTTATGTTATGCCGTGGCGTGTGATATCCACCCTATTGATAATTTGCGCGTATTAAAGTATTTAGCTAACGATCTTGGTGTTGACGAAGAGGCAAAAACAACCTGGTATAAGCATTGGGTAGAAGTTGGTTTTCAAAGCATCGAAAAGCTACTTGATGAAGCGAATACTTTTTGTGTTGGGAACAAACCAACGCTTGCTGATGTGTGCCTTGTTCCGCAAGTATTTAATGCACTGCGCTTTAAGGTCGATATGACTAAATACCCTAAGATTGCAGCTGTCTACGAGCAATGTAATAAGCTTGATGCTTTTATTGATGCTGCGCCGCAGAATCAACCTGATGCAGTTTAATTAAACTAACTTGCAAGGAACAAAGTAAAGGCCCGTTAATATCGGGCCTTTTAAATTTTATATTTTCTAACTGAGCGCTGAATTAATAACGCTTACATGCTTGATCAAATCCAGTCCTAAATCCGTTAAATAGCCACCATCTGGACTATCAGTAATGCCTTTATCATAAAGGCGCTTTGCAGCATCCCTTATTGAAGTATCTGCATCTGAGTGGATTTTAATACCCTGCATTTGTGAATCACGCGGAAACTTTGCAAGAAGCGTTAACTCATCAAGCATATTAGTATCAAATTGCATGTGTTCTCCTTTTTATTATAGATATGTGTATTTTTATAGTAACAAGGATTAAGCTTAGTGTAGTTATATAAAACTGCATACACAGAGGTACATTTTGAGTCTATTAAAGCATACGTTTTTAATGTTTAGTATTTTATTTTCAGCGAGCTCAATCGCAAGAGATAAGCCTGTTGTTGTATTTGATTCTCAAGATATATATGACCAATCAAAGCTGTGTTGGTATGACAACAAACGCTACATTGAGGGCGCTATTATTCAGATAGGTCAAAGCGAGCTCGTTTGTGCAGCAAAGCATACACACTTTAACAACAGCGAGTTATCTTGGTTAAGAATTGATAAAGATGGCAACATTATGAGACCACGTCCAGCCAAAACTATTCGTGTTAACTAGATCTGTAAATAGCAAAGGTAGCGGTTCTAAGTTAGAATGCACTGGTTTAAAGTTATAAAGAAGAGTCATGGACAATCAACCTAACAATCCTCTACATGGTGTTAAACTCGCTGATATCGTAACTAAGCTGCAAGAAAAGCTCGGTTGGGATGGTTTGGCGGCGCAAATTGATGTGCGCTGTTTTCAAAATGATCCGAGTGTTAAATCAAGCCTCAAGTTTTTACGCAAAACACCTTGGGCACGCGAAAAGGTAGAGCAATTATACATTGATACCTTTTCTAATACCTCTAACGATGACGACGCACCGTTCCAATGGAAAAGTATAAAAAAGTAGCGTTAAGCCTGCTCTGAGGTTATCACCGAAAGTGATTTCGGTGATACTTCAACCACCAGCTTATCGGCCGTTTTAACTTCACCATCTATCACATAACTCAGCGGTTCATCCGCACTTATAGTCACTTCCCTTGCATTTGTGTGATGGCTGTCAATCGCGAAACTTGTTTGCGTAATACTCGAGAAAACCAATTCGGCAATACTCAAGGTGCTTGCTTTTGAATCTGTATTAGGTGTTAACCAATTCACATCTAATAGACCATCTTGATGATCAGGCTGACCCGCTGACTGAGCCAACAAAGTAGTAAAAGGTGCTGCATTTGCCACAATCAAACTTGTGGTATTAATCACTTGCGGCTCATTACTGTCGATTGTCACTGTATAGTCCTGTGCTTCATGCTCTCCCAACGCCTGCCAAAAGCCTTGCAAGTACGCAAGTTGACCAGATTCATTCTTAGCTTCACGGTGGGCTTTTTCAATCATTTGTTGCTCGAACCCTACACCGGCTAAAAGTAACATTCTTTCGCCATTACAAACCGCTGTATCAATGCGCGTCGCCTGTCCTTCTATAATTAATTCGCAGGCTTGCTCAACGGGAATAATTTTTGACTTAATTCCCATTAAAACATGGGCAAGCGCATTTGCTGTACCAAGCGGGATGATACCTAGTTTACAATCTGTATTAACCAATACTGTAGCAACCTCTGTCACAGTTCCATCGCCACCACATGCAATGATTACATCTGGTTGTGACTTTATCGCCTCTTTGGCAAGCTCTGTTCCATTTGTATCCTTAGTGGTTGTATGCACAGTAAGATCATAATATTGCGATAATCGTGAGGTTATTTGCTTATTTTTAGATTCCCATAATTTGGTGCCCGAAACTGGGTTTGCAATTAACACAGCTTTATTTTTAATTAATAAATCGCCATTTCGATGACGACGAACTAGATGGCGCAATTGGCGCTTATTTAAATTTGCAGTTTCGCGGGTTTCTTTAATTTTCAATAGAATGTCGTGCACATCTGCATCTTTATTTTGACTTAACAGATAAGCAGCCATCACAAAAACGGAGCGTCCACGGCCAAGAGCACAATGAACGACAACACGGCGGTCTTGTTTAACCTGATGATGGATCCAGTTAATTGCTTGGTTTAATTGTGCCCTAGTTGGCACACTATGATCTAAAATTGGGATATTTAAATAACGAATATTTTCTTGAGTAGATGACCACTCAAGCCCATCAAATTCACATGTAACATCTAAAATAGCTGTTATACCCATCTCTTTCATAGTGTCTATGTCAGAGGGGAATAAACGGCATGCTAAAAATAACTGCTCGTCAATTTGCTGTAATGGCGGAACTTTGTCATTTTTGCGAGACCATGCATTGTATAGTTGTGCACCCATCAGAAAAGGGATAAATGCCCAGCGGATATAAATGGGAATAACGCCATTTTCACGCTTACGAAATATACGTGCCAAGTTAAAGAAATAAGCACCGCTTACGAGAAGTAAGGATAAAGCAGTCCAATAAAAAAATAACGCAAAATAAATAGCCTTAACACTCAACCCTGCAATTATAAATGCAATTCCCAACGCCAAATAACTTATAGCAGCCCACATAATCACTCCTTGTTTTTCTAATTTATTAATTAAAAGCAAGTTTCAAACCAGTAATTTACTTAAACACTCATAATTAGAGCTAATAAAAACAGTGACTTAATAATTTAAAATAAATCTATCTTATAGTTTAGGTCATATTTTCACAAAATTATGAATAACTTACATAAGTGCATGAAAATAAATGAGCTAAAGTTGCCAAGTTGGACATCCATGCTAGGCTAACTAATAGAAAAGGTGTGGTTTTATCATTTAATTACAGTCTTTTCTCTAAAAGTAATGTTTTTTTGCATCTAAAAAGATGAGTTAACCGTTAATTAAATACAACAAGAAAAACAGGAACTTTATGGACAATGATCAACTATTAGCACTGCTCAGTGCAACAGCAAAAGGTGATAAACGCGCTTTTGCTGATTTGTACCAGACAACCAGTGCAAAGTTATTTGCTATCAGCGTAAAAATGCTGGGTAATCGAGCTCAAGCTGAAGAAGTTTTACAAGATGCTTTTGTTAAAATATGGCATAACGCCAGTGACTATCAGGTATCTAAAGGTGCTGTAATGTCTTGGATGATAAGTATCGTGAGGTATCGCTGCTTAGATCTGTTACGTCATAAAAAGGTACGTAAAGAGCAAAGTTTAACTGATGAGCAAGAACAAGAAGATCTGACCTCCATACAGGTGTCCTATGAAGATGACTCAAAATTAGTAGACTGTATTGAACAACTTGATCCACAACAAAGACAAGTTATTCACTTGGCTTATTATAAGGGTTTGACTCATCATGAACTTGTTGATCATATATCGTCTCCTCTAGGTACTGTTAAAAGCTGGATCAGACGCGGGTTACAACAGTTACAAAGGTGCTTAACATTATGAATTATGAAAACCAAACACTTATTGATATGTTGGCCGCTGAATATGTGCTTGGCACTTTAAGAGGCCCAGCCCGTGATAGGTTTGCCAGGTTAATGCTGACATCAACTCGAGCCAGAGAAGCAACATGGATGTGGGAGCAGCATCTTAACAACTTAGCAAGTTCCATTGAGTCTATCCCTCCTGATGATCATGTCTGGGAAAAAATAGTCAATCGTGTCGACCCAGATGTTATTCCTATTAACAGCAAAGCAAAAAAATCGAGTTCATCGATACTCCAAGCATGGTCATTAATAGCAACTGCTGCATGTATTGTGCTTGCTCTGATCATTTGGCAGCCTCATGAGTCTGCAAAATCTCAAGCACAACAAATCGCATTATTCAAAAACCAAGAGCAAACACCTTTATGGTTTATTGATGTTCAACAAAATAACTTATCAGTGAAAGCATCTGCCGCGTTAATTCCTCGCACCGATAAGGATTATGAACTTTGGATGATAATAAAAGGGCAAGAAGCGCCTATCTCCCTTGGCCTATTACCAAAGTCAGGAAGAATAGAACTACCTAAGGATGCCCGCTTTAATGCGGATGACATAAGCTTACTTGCAGTCAGCCTTGAACCATTAGGGGGCTCCCCAAATGGCTCACCAACTGAGGTTCTTTACACCACAGAGCTAGTTGTTCTTTAGACTAATAAGCCGTGCTAAGCACGGCTTTTTATGTTTTTGTTAAAAAACTTTAAAGTTATTGCATCCAGTTAAATTACTAATACGTATTCACTATGACTTAATTTAAAAAACTAAGGATAAAGTCATGAAGAACGTAACTCCATCTCTTATTGCAATTGTAGTATGTAGTACCCTATTCAGCTCTCCAACTGAAGCTTCAAGTCATCGTGAAGCGCCAAACATCGCGCGCTTTCCGACATTAGATTCAACTGACTTTTACGCGTTTAATAGCTACGAAGAAGGTCGTGGCGACTATGTCACCTTTATCGCTAACTATATCCCACTTCAGGATGCATATGGCGGCCCTAATTATTTCGCTATGGATCCTGATGCAACTTACAGCATTCATATCGATAATGACGGTGATGCCATAGAAGATATGACTTTTGCTTTTAATTTCAAAAGCATGCTCCCTAATGACAATATGGGAGTTGCACTCACAGTGGGACCAGAAGGCAACCAAAGAACCGTGGCAGTACCTCTTAAAAACGTAGGTGGTGTCGCAGCTGGAAATGACGCTGCAGTAAATTTTAGTGAATCATATACTGTTAGTGTTATTTCAGGCCCACAACGTACCGGCACTAAAGCAATGCTGACCAATACCATGAACAGCAGTAATGAGTTTTACAAACCACTTGATTACATCGGTAACAAAACATTTTCATCGATGTCTGCTTATAAAGAGTATGCAAACCAGTATATCTATACTGTTGCGATTCCAGGATGTAGCGGTATGGGTAAAGTATTTGTAGGCCAGCGCAAAGACCCATTTGTTGTTAACCTTGGTAAAACCTTTGATTTAGTTAATTATGTGCCAGTTGAAGGCGACAGTGCCCCTGGGGCAGGTGACGGTAATGGCTTTCCTGGAGGTATTACACAATCTGCAGACAATGATGATTTAGCAATGAAAAATGTCACTGCAATCGCAGTTGAAGTACCCAAAGCATGTGTCACTGGTGAAGGTAACGGCACAATTGGTAGCTGGACAACGGCAAGTTTACCTCAAGCACGCATTTTAAACCCAAATGCTTCATTTGCTAAAAATGCTGTGAACGGGGGTGCCTTAACACAAGTGTCTCGCCTTGGTAACCCACTTGTAAACGAGCTTGTCATTGGCCTTAAGGATAAAGACACTTTCTCTACATCTGCTCCTGCTGATGATGGTCAGTTCGCTGATTATGTAACACACCCTTCACTACCCGAACTACTTAACATCTTATTTAAAGATGCTGTAAATACTACCTTAGGTACGAATATCGAAACCCTTGCACCAACCAACTTCCCTCGTGTTGACTTGGTAACTGCGTTTTTAACTGGTTTCCCAGGTGTAAACCAGCTTGCAACTGTAACACCATCAGAAATGCTACGTTTAAATACCGCTATTGCAGCAACGGCGCAGTCAGAACAATCCGCATTTGGCGTAGCAGGTGATGATTTAGCAGGCTTCCCTAACGGTCGTCGTCCGGGTGATGATGTTGTTGATATTGCGCTTCGTGTTGTAATGGGTCGTTTGTGTTATCCAATCCCTGTCAACGGCACCGACACAGACTTAGGCTTATGCACATCAGATGATGCGAGTGTAGGTACTGTTCCATTCACAGATGGTGCACCATTGGATGCAAGTATGATGGATGCTAGTTTCCCTTATCTTGCAACGCCAATTGCTGGGTCTAAGTAAGGAGGCAATTATGTGTAAATTCAATCGTTCTACCTTACTCCTTAGCGTTTTTGCAGGCGTACTCGCAGGCTGTGGCGGTAGTGATAATGATGACAAAATGAAACCGACACCTGTAAACAATGCACCCAGTGCAATTGATGCAATGGTAACAACACAAACAGAAGTTGCTATTGAAGATATGCTAAAAGGGTCTGACCCTGACGGGGATGCACTCACTTACAGTTTAGTGTCAGAACCGAGCTTAGGTGATGTTGTTGTTAATGCTGATGGTAGTTATACGTATACGCCAAATCCAGAAACAACAGGCTCTGACAGTTTTGATTTTGCTGTGACTGATAGTAAAAACAGTCAAGCAACAGCCACTGTGAGTATCACCATTGAGGCGTTGCAAGTTGACTTTGCAACAATTGGCCGTGCTGCATTTAGTCAGAGTGCATCAGATAAACCATTGAGCCTAAACGGTCGTGTATTTACAAATACAGGCGCAGAGGCAAACTTTGATGATCTGGTTAGTGGAAATTAATTGCAAACTTGGCCATGGATGGCCTTTATAAGGATAAATCATGAAATTATTTTCTTTCTTCCTACTATTTACAACAACGCTATTGCAAGCAGAGCCATATATACCAAACGACGAAGATGTAATAGCAAGTTCAAGAAGTCCTTTACCTGCCACATTAACAAAATACGAATTGGCAACGTTATTTGAGCAGAATCAATGGGCTGGTAAAACAGAATCAAACCAAGGCCTGTTAAAAAATTACTTATCAGAAAAAATTCGCGAAACTGATGACCCTGATATCCACTACTATTATGCACGCCTGCTGCAACGCGAGCACAAGTTCGAACTTGCTTTGGCGGTACTGAATGATTTATTAAAAAACGACCCTAGCCATGTGAATTCAATTTTACTAAAAGCAAATATTCTTAAAGTACAAGGCCAATTTGCAGCAGCAAATTCAAATTGCTTATCGCTGGTGGGTAAAGCCAGTATTGAGACAATTTCAACCTGCTCACTTGATGTTAAAAGTCAAATGGGTGATTTGGCAAAAAGCTATGAAGGCTTAAAAAAAATTATCAAAGAACGAAACATAAGCATGAATACACGCCATGTTCTTGCAGAAATGGCTTATCGATTAAACATGCCAGAGCAAACCTTACAGTATTTAAATGAAGTTGACTTAGCCAAAGCACCTGTCAGCTTAGTTGTGTTGTGGGCAAATGCGCAATTAGCGCTTGGTAATAACGAAAAAGTGCTTGTGACACTTTCAAAACTTACAGCAGATGAAAGCAATCTAGAAGATGCTTTATTACTTCGCTTGGCACAAGCAGAACTAAATAAAGAAGACAGCCAATCAAGTAAGTGGCAAACACTGCTGAAAAAGCGAGTAACACTACGAGAATTGAGACAAGATACCTATCATGCCAGTGACCTTGCTTGGTATTATTTAATGATAAATCATGATCCTACAAAAGCCACTTATTGGGCAAACGTTAACTGGCAGCATGCTAAGTTAGAGAGCGATAAACGCCTGCTCGAATTAGCGACCAAGAAGAACTAGGAAATTACAATGAAACAGTCACTTTTAATTGCTTTAATGCTTTTTGCTTGTAGCTTTACGTTAAAAGCACACCAGTTAAGTACAGCCTATTTGAATCTCGAAGCTGATTCGACCGAGCAGTTAAAGTTATCGGGTTCTTGGCAGGTTGCCGTTGGTGATTTAGAACAAAAAATCCCCTTTGATTTAAACCAAGATAACGTGATTACATGGCAAGAAATTAAAACCAAACAATCGGCAATTACCTCTTATCTAAGTAATCATTTTTCTACAGTGCAATCTGCAGCGCCTTGCTTGTTATCTTACAATGGAGAATTAAAAGTAGACTCTCACTTTAATCAATCATACATTGATGTCCCTGTTCAGATAATTTGCCCAAACGCGTCTGCCGCAATTACCTTAAAATACACCGCGCTATTTGATATAGACTCAAATCATAAAGCGATTGCAGCTGTTGCTAATTCAAGCAGAGTATTTAGCCAGAACAAACAATCGCAAGTCATTAATTTCAATAAATCGAGTTACAGTGACACATTCATCGAATATGTCTATCAGGGCGTGTTACATATTTGGATGGGTGTCGACCATATTTTATTCCTTGTGGCTCTATTATTAACATGCGTTCTCGTTAGAAATGATAAACGTTGGCAAGGGATTAATTCTAAAAAGAAAATAGCCGTGGATACAGCGTGGATCATCACCGCTTTTACACTCGCCCACTCAATCACATTGACAGCTACTGCATTGGAACTGGTATCACCTAATAGTCGTTGGGTTGAACTGGGAATAGCAATTTCAGTGCTATTTGCAGCGCTTAATAATATTTGGCCACTAATTGTTCGCTTAGGATGGGTAACCTTTGCATTTGGTCTTTTGCATGGAATGGGCTTTGCCAGCGTACTCGGTGAGCTTGGCTTATCTTCTAATTACCAATTGATGAGCATACTTGCATTTAATCTAGGTGTAGAGCTAGGTCAACTTGCAATTTTAGCTGTTTGCTTACCGTTACTTATTGCTATGCGAAATTATGATTGGTACAAAAAATGGGTCATGCCAGTAGGGTCAGTTGCAATTGCTCTTATCGCGTTACAGTGGTCAATAGAACGATTTTAAAAATAGAGGCGTATCGCGCCTCTATTTGATATTACTCAAAAGGGACTAACAAAGTCTTCATGGCGGGTTTTAGTGCCTTCATTATCTGCTCAGTATCAAGGGAAGGGTTAAGCATCTTTCTGAGCAATAACCCGCCCATTACTGAAAACATTACTTCAATACGAGCATTTACCTCAGACAGCTCTGTGTCTTGCAAAGGACCTCTTTCACCGATTAGTAACTCACGCATAGAATCACGAGCATGGGTATCGGACTCTCTCAGTAAATTAGCCACTTTTTCATTGCGCGCAGCTTCAGCTAACATTTCTAAATCAAGCGCACCTTGGTTTAAATCAGTATGGCGTTCAACCCCTCGCTCTAGGCCATCGAGCAGCACCGTAACACGGTCACCGGGTTTATTAGCAAACTCTTTAAAGATAGAGAACATCTCTTCCATGTCGCGCTCGACAATAGATTCAATGATAGCTTCTTTACTCGCAAAGTAATTGTAGATATGGCCAGCACTCATACCCGCTGTTTTAGAAATTTCAGCCATACCCGCACCATGGTAACCTTTGCGTCGGAAACAATCAGCAGCCGCACAAAGCACTTGATTCCGTCTGGCCTCAGCAAGCGCAGGGTCGTTGTGTCTTTTGGTTTTTTGCGTCATTTTGTCTCCGAGGTAATGTGACGTGGGTTAACTATAACTTAAATAAGGTTTACATGATCTTAATCATTGCTTGGTGGTAAAACAACTAAGATCATGCAAGTCCTTAAATAAATTATGCAATTGATAGTTTATTGAGCAACCTGTTGGGCACTCCAGCCACCACCGAGGGCTTTGTAAAGGTTAATTTGGCTCGCAAGATACGCTTGCTTACCTAAAATTAACTGCTGCCCTGCACTATACCAATTACGTTGTGCATCCAGCACTTGCAAATAACTATCAGCACCTTTTTGGAAGCGTGCATCCGACAAGGTAAAAGACACCTCATTGCTACGATAAAGATCATTTAAAGCATCAAGCTGTTGTTTATAACCTTGACGGTCTGCAAGTGCATCTGATACTTCTTTAAACGCCTGCTGGATGGTTTGCTCATAACTTGTTAACGCAGCTTCTTGCTGTGCTTTAGCCACATCTAAGTTAGCCTGATTACGTCCCATATTAAAAATAGGTAAGTTAATCGAAGGTACAAAACTCCATGTGCCTGAGCCTGAATCAAACAAATTATCAAGATCAGCAGAAGCTGTTCCAGCATTGGCTGTTAAACTAATGCTTGGATAAAAAGCCGCTTTCGCAACACCAATATTTGCATTAGCAGCAAGTAGGTCATGCTCAGCAGCTCTTATATCAGGACGCTGTGTTAATAACTCAGACGGTAAACCAACAGGCACCTCAGGCATGTTAAGCACTGTATCAATACTTTGCGTAGGTAATAAATCGGCACTCACCGTTTTACCCACTAAAAAGTCTAAGGCATTTTTATCACGCTTAAGTAGGCGTTGATAATTTGCAATATCCACCTTTGCTGTTGCTACTGTGCTTTCTAACTGAGATAGGGTTAACTGTGAGGCAGCCCCCAATGCGAAGGTCTTTCGCGTTAACTCTAATGACTCTTGTTGTGATTTAAGCGTATCGTTAGCAAGCGCAAGTAACGCTTTATCGGTTGCGTAGTTTAGCCATGCATTAACCAATTCAGATATCAAGCTGATGCGAACACTGGTCAAGCTATACTCTGCTGAATATAAGTTTTGCAGTGCCTGCTCAGACTGATTACGTACTTTCCCCCACAGGTCAAGCTCGTAAGCCGTTAAGCCAACCGTTGCAGAGTATTGCTCTGTGATTGTCGCTTGCCCTGTGTTAGATAAATCTGCTGGTAAACGCTGACGTGTGCCTGATGCATTTAAATCGATACTTGGATACAAATTTGAATCCTCGATTTGATACATAGCTCTCACCTGCTGCACATTGAGTGCAGCAGTTTGAATGTCTTTGTTATTCTCAAGCGTGAGTTGAATTAACTGTTGTAATTGTTCATCACTAAAGAATGTTTGCCAATGCAGCGCGTTTATATCGCCTTCACTACCCTCTACATCATAGTTTTGCGCAACGGGTAATTCACGTTGTTCAAGGTCTGGCGCCATATTACAAGCAGAGAGTAACAAAGCTGCCACAGAAACAGAAACGAGTTTAAGGGTCATTATGCTTGCTCCTCATTTGTCGCTTTATGCTTACCAGGGAAGATACGACGTACCAATACAAAGAATAACGGCACAAACAACACCACAATACTTGATGAAGCAAGCGTACCGCCGATAACCGCAATACCTAGTGCATTTTGAGCACCCGAGCCTGCACTTGAGGCTATTGCAAGAGGTAATACACCACATACAAACGCCATTGAAGTCATAAAGATTGGGCGTAAACGTAGACGAATAGCTGCCACAGCCGCATCAACTAACTTCATTCCTTCATCCATTTTATGAATAGCAAATTCAACAATAAGAATGGCATTTTTGGATGCTAAACCTATGGTGGTTAATAGACCTACCTGTAAATAAATATCATTCGATAAATTAAATACAAATGACGCAACTCCTGCACCAAATACACCCAATGGTACAATTAACATTACAGCAGCAGGCACAGACCAGCTTTCGTATAATGCGGCAAGGCAAAGGAATACAACTAATAATGAAAGCGCATACAATAATGGAGCTTGACCACCGCTTAGGCGCTCTTCATAAGAAATACCGGTCCATTCAAAGGCAACACCTGGCGGTAATTTCTTAATAATTTTTTCCACTTCAATCATTGCTTGACCAGTACTATAGCCAGGCGCAGCTGCACCTTGGATTTCCATAGCTGAAAAACCATTATAACGTTCTAGTCGTGGTGAGCCATACGTCCAGAATGAACGTGCAAATGCTGTAAATGGCACCATATCACCTGCAGAGTTACGCACATACCATTCATCCAAATCTTCTGGAACCATACGTGATTCAGGGATACCTTGCAGATACACTTTCTTAACGCGTCCACGGTCAATGAAGTCATTTACATAACTACTACCCCAAGCGGTTGATAGCGTATTATTTATATCAGCCTGTGTTAAACCCAATGCCTCGGCTTTAGCCAAATCAATATCAAGTTCAAGCTCTGGCTTATCTTCTTGACCATTTGGGCGTACACCTGAAAGAACAGGGTTTTGAGCCGCCATACCAAGGAACATATTGCGCGCTTCAAGTAACTTGTCATGCCCCAAGCCAACACGATCTTGTAGGAATAAAGTAAAACCATTTGCCGTGCCTAGCTCAACAACAGCGGGAGGTGGAAAAGCAAATACAAAAGCTTCTTTAATAGTTGAGAAAAAGCCCATTGCTTTACCAGCTACTGCACCAACAGATAGATCGTCACGTTGACGTTCATCCCAATGCTTTAAGCCAACGAAGCCAATTGCAGCATTTTGCCCAGAACCTGCAAAACTGAAGCCTGTTACTGTAAAGATAGAGCGAACAGCTTCAGATTGGTCTTCTAAAAAGTGACGTTCCATCTTTTCAACAACTTTTAACGTTTGTTCTGTTGTTGAACCTGCAGGTAAGCTGACTTGGTTAAATAAAATCCCTTGGTCTTCATCTGGCAAGAAAGCAGATGGCAATTGCGAGAAAATAAATACCATGCCACCAACAATCAAACCATAACAAAGTAAGTAACGTTTGCTGTGCTTGATCATGCGTGACACAAAGCTTTGCGCACCATTATTGGTTTTATCGAATCCTCGGTTAAATCCTAAGAAGAAGCGGCCAAAAAGTGATTTATCATTATGGACATGGCTAGGCTTTAACATAGTTGCACATAAAGCAGGTGTTAAAATTAACGCCACCAATACCGATAAACTCATTGCTGTTACAAGGGTGATCGAGAATTGACGATAAATAACGCCTGTAGAGCCCGCAAAGAATGCCATTGGAACGAACACCGCTGAGAGCACCATAGCAATACCGACAAGCGCACCTTTAATCTCGTCCATCGATTTACGTGTTGCTTCCAGTGGAGATAAGTTCTCTTCGGTCATTACACGTTCCACGTTCTCAACAACTACGATGGCATCATCAACAAGCAAGCCGATTGCCAGTACCATTGCAAACATGGTTAATGTGTTAATTGAATAACCAAACACCTGCAAAATCGCAAAGGTTCCTAGTAATACAACAGGCACCGCTATGGTTGGAATAAGTGTGGCTCTAAAATTCTGCAAGAATAAGTACATTACTAAGAATACCAATACAACGGCTTCAATTAATGTACTGACTACTTTTTCAATTGATAATGATACGAATGGCGTCGTGTCGTAAGGAACAACAGTTGTTAGCCCTTCAGGAAAAAATGGCTCAAGCTCAGCAAGTGCTGCTTTTACACCATCGGCAGTATCAAGTGCATTAGCACCGCTGGCAAGTTTTACACCTAAACCAGAGGCTGGTTTACCGTTAAAGCGCGCAACAACGCCATAGTTTTCGCCACCAAGTTCCACTTCTGCCACATCGCTTAAGCGAACAACTGAACCATCTGCATTCGTTTTTACAAAGATATTTCTGAATTGCTCTGGTGTTTGTAAGCGGCTTTGTGCGGTTACTGTAGCATTCAATTGCTGACCATCAACTGCAGGCAGCGCACCGAGCTGACCAGCGGAAACCTGCGCGTTTTGAGCACTAATCGCAGCGCTGATATCCGCTGGTGTTAGTGCGTATTTTTGCAGTTTTGATGGGTCTAACCAAATTCGCATGGCATATTGTGAACCAAAAAGCTGAACTTCACCAACGCCGTTCACACGGGAAATAATATCAAGTACATTCGATGAAACATAATCACCAATATCAATATTATTCATGCTGCCATCTTCGGATACAAAGCCCACTACCATTAAAAAGTTTCTAGCAGACTTAGCAACAGAGACACCTTGACGCTGCACCTCTTGCGGAAGTAATGGTGTTGCAAGTGACAACTTATTTTGTACTTGAACTTGCGCTATATCAGGGTCCGTATCAGCACTAAAAGTCAATGTTAATGTCGCTGAACCATTCGATTCTGAGGTAGACGACATATATAACAAACCATCAAGACCCTTCATCTTTTGTTCAATAACCTGGGTAACCGTATCTTCTAATGTACGGGCCGACGCACCTGGGTAATTGGCTTGAATACTGATTGCTGGTGGTGCAATTGATGGATACTGTGCAACCGGCAAACTTCTAATTGCTAGAATACCTGCCAGCATCACTACAATGGCAAGTACCCAAGCAAATATGGGCCGATCAATAAAAAATCGTGACATTAAGTTTCTCCGTTACTGGCTATTTGCAACTGACTCTGCAGGCATAGGATTAACAGGTGCACCAGGTCTAATTTTCTGAAGACCTTCAACAATCAGCTTATCGCCGCTTTGTAGTCCCTCAGTCACTAACCAGTTAGCACCGACTGTACGGTCTGTTTTTAAAATACGAGGCTCAACTTTGTTATCTTTACTCACCACCATCGCAATTGGCTCACCTTTAGTATTACGGCTTACACCACGTTGTGGAGCGAGGATAGCGTCGTTCTTAACGCCTTCAACAACAACAGCACGTACATACATTCCCGGTAATAACAATTTTTCAGGGTTAGGAAATTCAGCACGAAGAGTGACAGAGCCTGTGCTTGGGTCAACTGTCACTTCAGAGAACTTAAGTGTCCCTTTATGAGCATAAGTGGTGCCGTCTTCCATTTTTAGCTCAACTTTAGAATGCTGTGCGGCATCTTTATCAAGCTGACCTGTTGCAATTGCTTTTTTAAGACGGGTTAATTCACTGCTTGATTGCGTTAAATCCACAAAAATAGGATCAAGTTGTGTAATTGTCGCTAATGCCGTTGCTTGATTCGCACTGACAAGTGCACCCGCTGTAACATCTGACTTACCAATTTGACCGCTAATAGGTGCTAACACTTTGCTGTAGTTCAAATTAATCTCTGCAGTTTTTAATTGTGCTTGAGCTGTCAACAAATCTGCTTTAGCGCCTTTGTATGCCGCATCAGCTTCATCATAATCTTGTTGACTCACTGCTTTAATATTTAACAGTTCTTTATAACGCTCTGATTTAGCTTTTGCATTTGCAATACTTGCTTCTGCTTTTGTGATTGCCGCTTTACTTGTTGCTACTTGCGCTTCAAACGTCGAAGGGTCAATTTGATAAAGAGCTTGGCCTTTTTCAACCTCAGCACCTTCAACAAATAAACGCGATTGTATAATGCCGTTCACTTGCGGTCTTATTTCAGCGATACGAGACGCTGATACGCGACCAGGAAGTTCTTTTGTAAGTGTAAGTGGTTTGCTTTGCATCTCAATTACACCAACAGGAACCGCTTGAGCTGCCTGAGTCTGCCCTTGAGCCTGTTCTGATTGGCCGCAGCCTGATAAAAAAACAGCACCAGCAAGAGCTGACACTGCAAAAAATGGAATGCGAGAGCGCTGCATGTTTAAATCCTTAGTTTAGAGTGAACGATCATTCTAAACTAAAAAGCACGCAGATCAAGCGTCTTTAAACTAATTTACATTAAATAAAAAGCTTGCCTTGGAGCATGTTTTTTGTGCAATAAATAATTACTATTCGCAGATTTGCGGTGATAACTGATAATTTTGATTATAAAATCGTTTTAAAACTATCAGTTAGGGCCGTTGACTAATCGCCTAAGCAAATGCCCATTGCACGAGCACTTGTAATTAACGAATGTTCTGAAGGGATAACACGATATTCTGAAGTTGCTTCTTTTAAACTGATCGGTTTAATTTCACCGTCTTTACTAACAGGAATAAAACCGAATCGCCCCTGCTTAACTAGCTCGAATGCTTGCACACCGAACTCTGCTGCTAACACCCTATCAAACGCATTAGGTGTACCGCCGCGTTGAATATGACCTAACACGGTTACTCTGACATCAAGGTCAAGCGCAACTCGTATTTGTGAGGCAAGCTGCTCAGCAATACCACCAAGCACTGGGTTTTCGTAGCCAAATTCATTTGATTGTTTACTAACTACAGTACCAGCAAGGGATTTTGCCCCTTCTGAAATGACAATATTGGCGAACCCATGGCCTTTATCAAAACGTGATGCTAGTTTGGCTTTTATCGCCTCAATATCATAGGGAATTTCTGGGATAAGCGCCACTTCTGCACCAGCAGCAATAGCTGAATGCAAACAAATCCAACCGGCATCGCGACCCATTACTTCGGTAATAATCACTCGGTTATGGCTTTGTGCTGTTGGTATTAAGCGGTCTATCGCTTCTGTAGCAGTGTCGACGGCAGTCTGAAAACCGATTGTATAATCAGTACCATATAAATCATTATCAATGGTTTTTGGTACGCCTACGATATTTAAACCATGTTCAAACAAGTGCTGAGAGACTTTATGAGAACCGTCACCACCAATATTGATAACCGCATCAAAACCAAGCTCTGCTAGCTTCTCAATTAACTCCTTAGAACGGTCAACTAGTAGGTGTTTACCATCAACATTTATAGGAAAGGCAATGGGGTTGCCCTTGTTCACCGTTTCCAATATTGTTCCACCACGAACATGAATGCCTGCAATCAGCTCATTTGTAAGGTGGACAATGTCGTTCGGTGTTTCTAATACACCGCAGTAGGCTCTTCGGCTACCATATACTTGCCAGTTACCATCATGTTCAGCGGCTTTGACAACCGCTCGGATCACCCCATTGAGACCAGGGCAATCCCCTCCACTTGTTAATAGCAGTAATTTTTTCATACATTTTCCACTGACGCTAAAGCACTTTTTACAGGTTAGCTTATATTAGTAAGAAAAGCGTATGACCTAAATCAACTCAATAACAAAATCTATACAGACATTAAGTTAAAAAACTAAAAGGTCTTAATAGAAAATGCTAGGTTGCTTACAGCACACCCTGTTTGTGAATTATTAAGACGATGATACTCTGTATTTTTATTTGCATTAAGAGCAAGTAAAAACTCATCTTGTTGCGCTACTGCTTGTTTTTCTTGTGTTAAGCAAATAGCTTGCAATAAAGAACGCAATTTTTCAGCTTCAAAAATATTTCCAAATCGCTGCATGGGTAGTGGTGGAATTTTGATTGTAGGTAGCGCCTTATCTGTAGAACTTTTTGATAAAGTAAAATCATTGTCCTTAATCTCGATGACAGCCCCCGTTGGCCAATAGTCTATTAAACCTTTATTTTCACCCTCAGACTGTATATGCGTTACACCACTTTGACCAATAACGGTCATTAAGCGAGTATCAGTAGAGTGGATCATAACAAGCGCAGTTGCTTCATCAATTCCAAAGCCATTTCGCTGGCCTGTTGCATTTAAAATGCTCATTAGCCTAGGCATACGATTATTTTCACTAAATTGACTATCAACAGGGCCGTAATTGAATGTTCCGAGTCCGCCAATAGATGAGTAAATAAGTCCACCTGTTGCTTGCTCGTTCACACAACCCATACATGCTTGCTCTATGGGCTTGTCTCTCAGTGAAGTAATACCGCCACCACTAATTATGCTAGGCACAGAACCGAATGTATTCTGGCCACCTGCTTGCAATAAACTACTGACTCCAGTTGACATAATCACTGGACGAGATTGCAAATCATCAAACCAAGGCAGTTTATTGCCTTTGTTATCAAACAAAACTTGTTGCAGGTTTGTTTGCTGTTCATCGTTAAAGATCACAGCCGTTGCCGACTGAATTTTTTCCCGCACAGTTTTTATACCAGCATCACACATAGCTTGTTCAGCTAATACCCTATCTGCGTAGACTTGTTCACGGTTATAAACATGCATTGTTGCTTGGCGAATATTTTTTAAATCAGCACATTGATTATGTGTAATAGCAAACGCTGAGGCTGGTGTTAACGCAAGCCACTCTGTTTTGATTCCTTTATTTTCAAAAAGCGACTCGTAAAAATCTGCTGAAGCATATGGGTCACGATCTGCTGCTGTTATAACAAGCACTGTCGGTGTTTGACTCGAGACTTTTATACTTGCTCCAACAAAGTCAACAATATCTGAGTTCGCCTGTTCTAGGTTAAGGTCATTAAAAACCTGCTCTTTTAGTCTATTCCCATTAGAATCGAGAACAGCTACTTCGAGCATATCCAACATAAAGTTAAACTCATGGCTGCTAAGTTGACTCAAGCTTTCATTGTCAATATCACGCCACGCCCATAACAAAGCTGACTTTGTCACTGTCTCTGAATGACTTTTAGCCAACTTGCTGAGTACCTGAATTACTCGTTTACGGTGTGATTCGTTATTACTCGGCCATGCGTTTTCTAATTCTGTTAAAGCACGCTCAGTGATCTTAAATTGAGCAGCTTGTTTACCTTGTAGCTCGTTTTGATTTGTACAGTGATGAGTTTTGGCACTACTACATACGTTAAGAGCACCACCAACCATTACTAAGGTTTGATTTTTTGATGATTGCGCAAAACTTGAAATCGATAATATTGATAAACAGGCTATAAATGTGGTCAGAAAAATACGAGACAAGGTTTTAAAAAGAAACATAAAAAATCTTTTAGTATTAAAGGAGCTAAACTGCAGTATACAGATTTTTCATTACACTTAAAATAATGACGAAGGCGCTTACGCGCCTTCACTTTCAGTCACTCGTGAAACAATTAACTGTTCGATTTTCACGCCCTCAACATCAACTATTTCAAACTTGTATCCGGCAAAATTGATAAATTCTGCCCGCTTAGGTAAACGTTTCATGGTGTAGATCAAAAATCCTGCGACAGTTTCATAATGAGATTGCTCAGGAAACTCTTCAATCTCAAGAACCTTAGCGAGTTCAACTACGGGTGTAAGGCCATCCACCAGCCAAGAGGAGTTATCACGTTTAATAATGAGCTCTTCACCTTGGTGAGTGATCAAGTCGCCCATAAACCCTTTCATTAAATCTTTAACAGTGACAATCCCCACCATTAGCGCATACTCATTTACTACAACCGCAAATGGTTCTGCCGCTTTTTTAAAGGTATTAAGTGCTTCTGAAAGACTCAAGGTTTCTGGTAAGTAGAAGACATCACGAGTAATAAGTTCGCTATCAATTTCAGCGTTTTGCCCTTTGAGCACTTTACGAAGGATATCTTTAGACTCAACAGAGCCAATTAATTTATCTAAACTACCGTCACAGACTAAAAAGTGATTATGTGGATGCTCAATAATTTTTGTAGCAACCTCTTGTGCATCTGCTCTAACATCAAAATAAACAATCTGATCCCTTGGTGTCATCACACTGGATAAAAAGCGCGCTTCTAAATCAAACACATTACCAATCAATTGATATTCTTGCTGCTGAAGACTGCCATATTCAGCACCCGCTTCCATCATCGCAACAATATCTTCGGTAGTAACAATATCCTCACGTTCAGCAGGCACCTTAAAGGCACGCAAGATAACATTCGTTGTGCCATTAAAAAACATAACAAACGGCGTTAAAGCAAATGTGACCCAACGCATAATTGACACAACTCTGACAGCGACAGCTTCAGGCATAATCATCGCTAAACGTTTTGGTAATAAATCAGCAAATAAAATAAATAAAGAAGTAATACTTAAAAACGAAATCAAAAAACTAATTTGACTAAGCAAAGGACCTTGGTAAATCATCACAAGGATTTGCTCTATATAAGGCGACAATGCCTGCTCACCGACAATACCACCAAGAATTGCAATCGCGTTCAAAGAAATTTGAATCATTGCAAAAAATGCCCCTGGGTTTTCCTGTAAAGCGAGAACCGCTTGGGCTTTGTTATTCCCTTCATCAACCATGACTCGTAATTTAATTTTCCGTGAAGCTGCAATGGCAATTTCGCTCATCGCAAATAATGCACTTATGAAAATTAAGAAAACAATAACGAGCAGATCACTCATTTTAAAACTCCTAAAAAAACAGGCGCATTGAATTTTTCAATGCATAATACTTTTTGCACGTTTTCACGCTGAGTTACCTGATTAAACTGGCCTACATTTAAAATGTTTAACACTAGAAAATCGGTTATTTGGATTAGCAAAATTGTTCAAAAAGCAGCTGATTATAGCTAGTTTACTATAATCAACAAGCCTATTTTGCTTGGTTCGATGAAAAGGCGTTAGTTAATTTTTCTAAGGTGGTGCTTTCAAGATTTTTATTACAAGCAAAGTACAAATCTTGATAATCGGTAGGAATTTTATAAATAGCTTTTAGCAATGAAAGGGTTTTATCTTTTTTAAGCTCATAATTGAATTGTTCATCGCTAAGCACAACCATATCAATGCTAGAGCGGCGGCTTTTGAGAACATCATAAATGTTCTCAAAGCTATCTAGCAAAATAAGCTGATTTTGTTCATTAAAACCGCGTTCAGACAAATATACGTGGCTGTAGTTGTCTTTTAAGACTGCTATTCGGTATTTTTTTGCTTGCTCTAGGTTTTCAATTTTAACCTGTTGTGACTTAAAACTATAAAAAGAAGCTGTGAAATTACCTAGCTTTGCAACCCAGCTAAACTTATCTTCTCTGCTTGGTAATCTAGCGATGGAGAATATACACGTTTTTTCATCTCGTAAGGCGGCATTATATGATATGGGCCATGAATTTACTGATAACGTATACTCAACACCACTTTTCTTTAAAGCGTTAGTTACTTCTTCAACCACAGTCCCTACAAGAACACCTTGCGCATTCTGATATTGAAAACTAGGAAGATTTTCTGTCACAACGGTGATTGCTGCAAAGCAAGGTTGCAACAACATAGCAAGTGACAGAATAATAGGTTTGAGCATAAATTGACCATACCAAAAAGTTATAATTATTTTTTATATAAATATAGTCTGAAGTGTAAGATTTGGAAATAAAATTTGAAGTACCCAATGATAGGTGAAAGGCAAACTACGCCTTTCACCTAAACCAGTTACTTATTTATAGCGTTAATTAAGAAAGCTGAAATCTTTGCCCCTTCACGAAGCGTTGTCTCAGAACTTGTTTGGCCAATTAAAGAGCTATCTGTAAATGGCGCTATTTCCATCATATCCGCCCCCGTGATCGGAAACTCATCAGCAATAGCAACTAAGATATCAAGTGCATGCTGCGGCGTTAGTCCGCCGGCTTCAGGCGTGCCGGTGGCTGAGGCAAAGCTTTCATCTAATGCGTCAATATCAAAGCTAACATACAGCTCATCAATGTTATCGGCTTTAAGTTGTGCAATTACTTCATCAGCGACAGCTTGCGCGCCGCGTTCTAAGATTTCATGAGCCCAATGCTGTTTAACACCAAACGTTGATTCCCAATGCTCTTTCGGTTTACCACTCGAACGAATACCAAACTGAATTAAATTACGCGGTGAAGGTAAATACTCAAGAATATGTGTACACCATGAGCCAAAACATAAATCAATACCTAAGCGCTCAACTAATAAGTCAGTATGTGCATCAAAGTGAATAATTGCCGTGCGTTTGCCTGCATCACGTTTTGCCTTTAAATATGCTTTTGTTAGCGGGTAACTAATTGAATGGTCACCGCCAATACCGAAAATTCCTTTGTCTGGGTAGTTAGCGTAAAAACCATCACACACATCTTCTGTAATCGACAAAGGTGATACATGGTACTCACTGTTTTCGTCTGCGTACAGCGCCTTTTGACAGTTAGTGATTGTCGCATCGTTTAAATATTTATCGTGTAGTAAGTGAGGGATAACACGTACATCACCAAGATCAAAAGCACGTGCTTGTGGCTGTTGGTCGATTAAGGTTGAACGTAAGAATAACGGGCCCCAGTTGGCGCCTCGTAAAATACCACCACCACAATCAGAGCTAATACCCAAAATTACCGCTTTGTGATCAGAATCAGCCAGTGTTTCAAGTGACTCCTTCCAAAGCACATCAACGTTATCAGTTTGCCCATAAAGCTTTGTACGTAATGCATCTTTTCGTTCCTTTGCCGTATTAACGGTAAAAACACCATCACCTGGTGGACATAAACACTGGCTTAATTTTTCATGGAACGCTTTTTGTGTGTTACTCATTTTCACTCCGCTGGTAAGTATCTGCATATTCATGCGTAATTCAAAAAATTACACTCTCCTCTACTTTTGATTATGTTCAACTCAATCAAAGGTAAAAGATAATAAAACCTGAAAAGACAAGCAATTGATATAATTGAATTTCTTTTTCAAAACAGAAGGGTTTTGCTGGCTTATCTCGAGCATAAGCACCTTGCTTTTGGCAGATATAACATGGGGAATTTTAAAGTCAAACTTTGCAGCAACCCTTTAAGTTGCTGCGTTAAATTAATATTCAATCAGAGTGAATACTCATTATTCGTAGCCTCTTGGCTTCTTAGTTTTAATAACGGCTATGTATGCATGCCAGCTGGCATAACTAAGTAATGGCATGATTACAATAAAGCCAGCCGTGCCTGTAATAAAACCGACAAACACTAAACACAAAATTAATGCAGCCCAGACAATCATGGCGCCTACATTATTTTTTACTGCATTAATAGAAGAAATAACCGCAGTCATGATATCTACACGACGCTCCATCATTATTTGAGGCGCGAATGCTGAAATGGCGAAAACAGTGACTAGGAGTATTCCACCGACAATACTACCCAATGTTAAAAAAGCAGATAGCTGTTCAAAGCTAGGATTAACCACATTAGGGTATAAAGCATGAATAAGCGCTGCCAATCGCATCCAAACTATCATGATCACCATGAGTAAAACGGCAAACCCCCACTCCCCAGCGGGATTCCTGAACATTGATTTTAAGCTGTGCAGTAGTGTTGGCTTATGGCCTTTTTCTAGCTCCCACGCAACGTCATACAAGCCAGCAGCAAATGCAGGTCCAACTAATGCAAAACCAACCACGGCAGGTAAAATAACCAAATGCGTGTCGAACCTGTATACAAAAAACATAATCGCGGCAGGTATTAGGGTAAAAACTAACCCATAGACTAAACTGAGCATCGGTGCATTTGCGATGTCTTTAAACGCCAACGCCAACCAGTGAAAGGGGGCCATAGCAGAAATTTGAGTGCTTTGTAAACAACGAGCAAATTGTTGATGTTTACTCATAGAAGATGAAGCAGGCATAATATATCCTCATTTATCATTATCTATTAAGGTTTAGGTTATCTGCTCGATTCTTGCAACAATGGCATTTCAGGACATCTGTCCTGTACATTCGCAGCAGATATATAAAGTATTACGCTTTAGCTAAAAATAAGGTTCAAAAATGGAAAAGGTATTTCACTTAGGACTAACACGTGACGACTTAAAAGGTGCAACTCTTGCAATAGTTCCTGGGGATCCAGATCGTTCTGCACGTATTTCTTCTCTTTTAGATGATCCTGAATGTCTTGCAAAAACCCGTGAATTTCATGTCTACCGTGGTGTCTTAAATGGTCACAATATAGTTGTGTGTTCTACTGGTATTGGTGGTCCATCTACATCGATAGCCGTTGAAGAACTAGCACAACTTGGTATTAATACCTTTTTACGAATTGGTACCACTGGCGCTATTCAACCGCATATAAGTGAAGGTGATATTCTAATCAGCCAAGCATCTGTTCGTTTAGATGGGGCAAGCCAACATTTTGCTCCACTTAGCTACCCTGCTGCATCAGACTTTTTTGCAACACAAGCAATGGTCAATGCCTGTAATGAGTTAGGTATTCAATTTCACATTGGCATTACAGCCTCTAGTGACACCTTTTACCCAGGGCAAGAACGCTATGATACCCATTCGGGTTATGTGCCTCGCGCTTTTCAAGGTAGTTGTGAAGAATGGCAAAAACTGGGTGTAATGAACTATGAAATGGAATCAGCGACCTTATTCACTATGTGTGCTGCTTTAGGATTACGTGCAGCCTGTGTAGCTGGGGTGCTTGTTAACCGTACTAAGCAAGAAATTCCTAATGTAGACCACGGCGAGATTGAAAGAAAATCAGTCGCCGTAGTGATTGAAGCTGCAAAACAATTACTCGGATAAAGCAGCAATAATATGTTCAAATGCTGGTGAGAAATCAAAACTTGCCAGCACGCTTTTAGTCACCTCTAATTGATTCTCTGCACCTTGTGTTTCGAGCAAACTAATCGACTCCACATTTTCGCCAGTAAACGCGACTCCAGCCAAATAAAGTTGGCTTAATGCACTTTGTAAAGGTGAAAGGCTTGGGTTATATGCTGCATTCTCTGCATAGCCGCCATAAAAATCTCCATGCTGATAGGTAGCGATCTTCACGGCACTGTAATTGCCTGTATAAGGCACATAAGAATTTAATGCGGTGATAACTAATTTTTGCTCAATGCTATCTTCATCAACAAAGCTAAGTGATTGACTGGTGTTAGATAATAAGCTGACCTTGTTACCTAAATCTTTTGGACCAAATGCATTGGGGAGGAGCTCGCGTAGTGTAAAATCATGCTCAGGAAGATGAATATCCAGTGTGTCCGCGGTGTTTAGTTCATTCATAAATTGGCGGCAATAACCACACGGAGCGTCACTTATCGCTATTTTTACTATACTTGATGCACCATTTAACCACGCATTATTTATCGCCGATTGTTCTGCATGAACAACTAAGCTGAGCGCTTGATGGGAAAACTCGACGTTTGCGCCAAAATAAAATTGCCTGTCACCTTGTTCTGTTATTCCAAGGGCAACTGCGCCTACATAAAATTTAGAGATAGGTGCAACAGAAAATAGGCTAGCGACTGGCACGCATGCTTTTAAAAGCTCTAATTCGGTAACTTGGTGCTCATTGCAAAGCTGGATTATGTCACTGTGGGATAAAATACCGCGCTTAGTTTTAAGTTCAGTGAAAAGTGTATCTTGTTGTTGTTCAGAAAAGCTAAATGGCGCTTGTTTTTGCTCTGTTTGACTATGTTCTCTATTACTTGCTGTCATAACAAATTATATTTATTAATTGGCTATACAGTGTAAAAGGTTACATCATGAAATACTAGGTTTTCATCGTCATTCTAAAACTAAAACAAGCCTCATATCTCAGTAATTAAAGTCAATTTATTGCGCGACCAACCAAGTTTTGGCCTTTTGAAAACACTCAAAGTTTTCAGCATGTAAGTTATAACGCTTCGCCTTTTGAACAAACAAATCATGCATGAAACCATCAAAACTTACCACGATTGCTACACATGCTTTTTTTAATGAATGAGCAATTACTGGCATAATATTGAATAACTCAGCAGGAGCAAAGTTATGAGTTAACTCTGACACATCAACTAAAATTTTATCTGAGCCATATAATAACGAGTATTGATGCGCTATTTGGTAAAAATTAATCACATCCTGTGCACTTGCAGTCCCTCTTAACGTCATCATTACTAATGACGTCGTTGTATCATAAGTGATACAAGTAGACACGTTCGACATAAACTAACTCGGGAAAAAGACTATATAAAAGCTTAAGCGATGGGGGGCAAAAGCCGAGTCATTCTAGTGCGATCTTCTAACGAGTCAATAGCCTAAGCCCAAATAGGTCTGACCGGACATAAAAACCATACTTTATAGCTATCTAGTGTTAGGCCATTTGTAACGGCTTTTAACAGTTAACTTACTTTTACAATAACTAAGGATTTTCCCAGATAAGAATAAGCTTTTTCAGATAACGCTCAGTTTAAATACAATTTAAAGTACTCACCTCAAATTATGCTGTGCATCGACTATCCTCGCCTGATGCTTTGGTTTTTACTGTTAACCGGAATAATACGTTATGAGTGCTCGTATCTTCTTTTTTATAAGCCTACTCTTTTTTGCTGGCTTAAATACAGTGGAAGCTGAAACTATTTCTAATGCTGAATTTGATAAACTCCGCGAGTCAATTCGACAAAGCTATGCTCGCTCCCCTATAGAAGGTCTTGAACGTGTAAACTTTTTGCTCGATAGCCAATCTTTCACGCTCGAACAAAGCATCATGGTTACTAATTACAAAGCTTGGTTTTTACTAGAGGTTGATGAATTAGAACAGGCAATGAAAACCATTGTTGAATATAAAAGTATGGTTGCACACTCAGAAGAAAAAAGCTTGATGTATGGGTACTTCAATATATCAGGCGGTATTTATGCGCGATTAGGGCTATACAATGAGGCATTAAATTACTATCGAGATGCCATGCCATTTGCTAAATCAAGAGATGAACGCCTTGTTTATCAAACAGAAAACAATATTGCGCTTATTTACCTTAAATTAGAGCGCTTTTCTGAAGCCTTGGTTACCTTCGAAAATTATAAGGACTATGCCAAAAAAAATAACCAACATTTAAATGAGTCTTTTGCATCAACCAATATAGCATTAGCTCTGATCGGACTTAACAAGTACGATGAGGCATTAAAAATATTAGATCAAGCAATTGCCTTACAAGAGCAGCATAATTTCACAAACCATTTAGCCACAAGTTTAGTATTAAGAGGAAAAGTACTCCGTTTAAGTAACCGTTTAGCTGACTCAGAAGCGGTGCAAATTCAAGCCTTAAAGCTTATCAACGAGAAAGATATTGATAGCGAATACATGAATGCAATTTTGTGCTTAGCAACGACCTATGATGCTCAAAATAATGTTAAAAAGGCAATAGAAATACTCACCTCTGTTGGTTTAAAAAATAATAAATATGTAGATTTCACTACCCAGCTAGATATTGCTAAATTTTCTTCACACTTATACGAAAAGCAAGGGAACTTTGAAAGCGCCCTATCTGCTTTTAAACAATATAATGAAATTAAAACCGCTGTATTAACCCGACAAGCTAGCGTAAATATTGCAAAAGCATTAGCCGAGGCTGACTTAGCTGCAAAAGAAATACGAATTGCAGAACTCACCAAAGCAGAACAAATAAAAGCAACCAAAGCAAAGGCTTTTAAAGAACTGACAATTGCTATATCGATATGCTTAGTTGTTATTTTGTTTGGCTCATTCGCCGCAATTCATAGCATTGATAATAAAAATAAAAAGTTAGCCAATGCACTCAAACAACTCCATGATACCCAAAAGCACTTAATCGAAATTGAAAAAATAGCGTCTCTTACGGCTTTGGTTTCAGGTATGGCGCACCAATTAAATACGCCTATCGGCACAATTGTCACTGCCAGCTCTTTAATTGATGAATATTTGCTATCAATCTCAGAAAAGTTCAAGGCTCAGCAGCTTACCAGTAAGTGTTTTCACCAATTCATTACTAACACAGCCAGCGCAAAAGAATTGGTCATAAGTAATATTAATCGTCTGGCAAGTATTGTCGAAGAGTTTAAAGCACTCAATGTGTCGATTGCTCTTGATAAACCACCCGTTGAAATTTCACTGCCTGATTATTTGAAGCAACAACTCTCTTTTTTAGATAATTATTTAGGTAAGCAAATCTCATACTCTGTTACAGGTAGCAAAGTATCCATAGTTTCGCACCCCTCTATCATTACAGACGTGCTTAAAACCTTGGTAATAAACAGTTATGAACATGGTTTTAAAAATCAGGACAATGGCAGTGTTAATATGCACCTAGTTGAGCATGGAGACTACGTAGATATTGTCTATCAAGATAATGGCGTGGGTATTAAAGATGAAATTTTGTCAGAGATATTTACACCTTTTTACACCACAAACTTAGGTGAGCAACACTTAGGTTTAGGCTTGAATGTGGTATTCAACGCTGTTCAATATAACTTAAAAGGTGAGATATGCGCCGAGTCATGTGAACACGGCGCACGATTTATTATTACTCTGCCTCTAGATATTCGTTTAGTTACAAACAATCAAGAGGCATTTGATTAGCCAGTATTACGCATACCCGCTGCGATGCCTGTCATGGTGATCATCAAGGCATTGTCGATATCACCCTCAGAGCTCTCATCTGCTTCACGTGAACGGCGCAACAACTCAACTTGCAGTAAGTTAAGCGGATCGGTATACGGATTACGAAGCGCAATAGACTCTTTAATCCAAGGTTGATCTGCCAGTAAGCTTTTTTGTGGGCTGAGTGACTGTACAAGTTCAATCGCTTCACTTAACTCTTGGCGAAGTTTTACGCCAAGTGGTCGATATTGCTCAGTGACTAATGCATCGTCATAATGTGCACTTAACCAGCTATCAGCTTTACTGAATACCATTTCAAGCATCTCTAAACGAGCACGGAAGAAAGGCCACTGTAAACTCATTTCATGAAGTGTTTCAATCCCATACTTATCAAGCGCAGCCTTAAGCCCTGTTAATGCCCCAAGCCATGCAGGCAGCATCAATCGGTTTTGACTCCAAGCAAATATCCAAGGAATTGCACGTAGGCTTTCCACGCCACCATTAGGATTTCGCTTCGCAGGACGTGAGCCAAGCGGCAATTTCGATAGCTCTTGCTCTGGCGTTGCCATTCTAAAGTAAGGTACAAAGTTTTCATCATGGCGGACAACTGCACGGTAATGCTCACATGACTCATTACTGATAAGCTTCATAACATCACGCCACTCGCTTTTAGGCTCTGGTGGCGGCAATAAGTTACTTTCAAGCACTGCTCCGGCATAAATGTTTAAGCTTTGTAGTGCAACAGCTGGTAAACCAAACTTAAAGCGGATCATCTCACCTTGCTCAGTTACGCGCAAACCACCTTTTAAAGAACCCGGCGGTTGTGAACGCAATGCTTGTGCGGCAGGTGCACCACCTCGACCAACAGTACCACCGCGACCGTGGAATAAAACAAGCTCAATACCACGTTGTTCAGCTAATTGAACGAGCTTATCCATTGCTTCATATTGTGCCCAGCCTGCGGCCATCATACCGGCATCTTTTGCCGAGTCAGAATAACCAATCATAACATTTTGCTGATTTTGAATATGACCACGGTACCAAGTGTTATCCAACAGGCATTCAATTACATCTTTACCTGCATTTAAATCATCAAGCGTTTCAAAAAGTGGGGCAACAGGCAAATTGAACGTACAGCCGCTCTCTTTAAGCAATAATTGTACAGCTAATACATCAGATGCTGTTCGAGCCATTGATATTATATAAAGACCAAATGTCTGTGAATCCTGAGCAGCAATAACATCAAAGGTATCAAGAACCTCTTTCACTTCTGGGCTTGGTTGCCAATGTTTCGGAATAAGCGGCCTACGAGAGTTAAGCTCTGCAAGTAAGAAGGCTTGCTTGTCATCTTCTTGCCACTGGTGATAATCACCTAAACCTAAATAACGTGTTAATTCAGAAAACACATCACTATGGCGGGATGAGTCTTGGCGAACATCAAGCTTGGCAAGTCGCAGGCCAAAGCTGTTTACGCGGCGTAAAACATCTAATAGCAAACCATCTGCGACAACTTTCATGTTGTTTTTAAGCAATGAGCGATAACAAACATCTATCGGTTGCTTAATTTGTGCTATGTCAGTGATCAAGTCTTGCGCATCAGTGCGCTTTTGCTTGATCTTTGCCCCCAAGTGGGCAACCGTTTCAACAATTTGATTTCTTAGGTTTTTAAGAACAGCACGGTAAGGTTCAAATTCTTGTCCTGCAAGTGCTATTAGCTCATCACTGGCTTCTGACATTGATAACTCATTACTGAGTGTTTCAATGTCGCGGGAATATAAATCAAGTGCCATCCAGCGGCCATGATCAAGCACTTGCTGAGTCACTTCGGCAGTTACAAATGGGTTACCATCACGGTCACCGCCCATCCAAGAAGTAAACTCAATGGGACTATAATCAATAGGTAGCTCTAGATTTAGTTGAGATTTAACATCTTGACTAAACTCTCGTAAAAAACGCGGCACAGCATGCCAAAGGCTATTTTCAATGACTGCGAAACCCCATTTAGCTTCATCAATTGGCGTTGGTCGTGAGCGACGAATATCATCGGTATGCCATGCTTGGCTTATTAGCTGTTCTATCCGATTTAAAAGCTCATCACGTTCGGTTGGTAAATTATCTTTGCGCTCAAGCGTCGCTAAGCAATCACTTAATTCAACGTGTTTATTGATCATAGTACGACGTGTCACTTCTGTTGGGTGAGCTGTCAGTACAAGGTTTATGTGGAGTTTTGAGAGAGTTTGCGCAAGGTTATTAGGGTCAACCTGCCCTTGTTTTGCCGCTGATGCTAACGCTTTTAATGTTTGAGTGAGAGGATTTAGTTGGCAAAAACCAACGTCATTAAAGCGCGATACTGTATGAAATTGTTCAGCAACATTAGCAAGATTCAAAAAATGATTAAATGAGCGTGCAACCGGTAATAGTTCTTCATCTGTGAGAGCGTGTAGTACATCGATAAGTGCTTGCCTATCAGCTTCGTTACCACTACGTGACGATTTAGATAAAGCGCGAATCTCTTCTACCTTATCTAAAATGGCTTGACCCTGAGCATCTTTAATAGTTTGACCCAGCATTTGTCCAAGCATACTAACATTACCGCGAAGTGCAGCGTATTGTTCACTCATTCTCATACTCCTTTCTTTAACTAAGTTGAAAGTACTTACTGCACAGTATTTAAGCTTGCAAAAATGCCGCTAAATACTGATCCTTTTTATTAATATCATTGTCAGCGTTAATTTAATAGATCGAATTTTCTAACAAACTCGTAAAAAAGAACAACCAATATCTCAACATAAAAGTGCAATAAATACGCAGCTTGGTTAAGTGTTGCACTTTGCAATACAGCCAATTGGTAAAATGGACTTACCAATTAAAGCGGTAAAATCCCCATGTGTTAAGGCATCCTTGATGTGCGCGTGGTCAACTTTTTACCTTTCACTTATTCTGCGCTTTAGCTTTGCCGTATGAGAAAAGGAGCTGCTGTCACTTTATTAGTGGCTGATAATTTAGACGAAATTTTTTTCAAATATTTTTAAAACAGGTCAAAAATGCAACTATATATTCTTTGTGGAGCAAGTAGTGAGATTGCAAAAGCCTACTTCACAACACTCAATAAACATCTATCGTCATGTCTAATAGTGACAATTAGTCGACAACCTCAACCTTTGATTGATAGCACACATATAAAGCACAGCAATAAACACCTTCATTTTGAAACAGATTACAGCGAAGCTAGCTTATCGGCGATAGCAAAAACCCTCACAGAACAACAGGCCCCTTTGAGTGAGTTAGTTATTTTTAACGGGATTTTGCATGATCTAAACAACCAACCGGAACGTAAACTTGAACAAATTTCTGACACGCATTTTATTAATAGTATGCAAACAAACGCGCTACTGCCAATTCGCTGCGTAACGGCCTTTTCTAGATTATTAGATACAAAAACTAAAAGCGTTATCTGTGCACTGAGCGCCCGTGTAGGCAGTATTAACGATAATAATTTAGGGGGTTGGTACAGTTACAGAGCATCAAAGGCCGCATTAAATATGTTATTTAAATCAGCAGCAGTTGAGCTTAACCGTCGTTACAAACAAAATCGTTGTGTGCTTTTCCATCCCGGTACAACGGATACACCACTATCAAAGCCTTTTCAGGTAAATGTACCTGATGGAAAGCTCTTTACCCCTGAGTTTGTAGCAGAACAGCTATTTAAATTTCTGTCAGACACTCGCTTTTTAGCTAATTTTGACAACCCTGCTTATTTTGATTGGCAGGGACAACCCATAGATTGGTAATAAGGAACTTCATGCATTTAACAAAACAAGCAATTGCAAACCTTGATAGCCGTTATCGCGCTCATTTAATTAATAGTTTATCAGGGTTCAAAAGCGCTAATTTGATAGGTACTCAAAATTGCCATAATCAAACAAACCTCGCTATCGTCAGCTCAGTATTTCATTTAGGCGCGCATCCTCCGCTAGTGGGTATGATAATCCGCCCTCATTCTGTACCGCGACATACCCTTGAAAATATTCTTTCAACAGGTTGTTACACCATTAATCAGGTTAATAAAGATATTTATCATCAAGCACACCAAACATCTGCACGTTATGATAAAGAAGAGTCTGAGTTTGATGCTACAGGGCTAGAAACACAGTATTTGAATGATTTTTTAGCGCCTTTTGTTGCAAACAGTCGGTTAAAATATGCTGTTACCTTAAAAGAACATCACCACCTAGCTATTAACGGAACTGAGCTGATTATAGGTGAAATAACTGACGTACACTTAGATGAAAATTGCCTAGCTGAAGACGGCTTTATTGATATTGAAGCTATCGATACAGTCGCAGTTAGCGGGCTCGATAGTTACCATGTAACTGAACGTTTAGCCCGCTTAGCTTATGCTAAAAAGTAATCACTAGATTATAAATGGCTTAGGCGCATGGGTTAACATCTCAAAGCCAGATTCGGTGACAACTATGTCATCTTCTAAGCGCACACCGCCGTAGCCTGGTATATAAATGCCAGGCTCAATGGTGATCACATTGCCAACCTCAAGGTTGTAGTCCGTCAGTGTGTTGATAAATGGCACTTCATGTAAAAACAGCCCTAAACCATGACCTAAGCCTTTACCCGCATATTCGCCAAAGCCCGCATCAGCAATCACCTTGTTTGATATAGCATTTAAATCTAAACAATTAATGCCTGGTTTAACCATTTCAAGTGCCGCATTTTGTGCATCAAGCACCGTGTTATAAATACGGGTTTGTTTTTCTGACGCTTCGCCAATAATGTAACTGCGTGTCATATCAGAGCGATAGCCATTCACAACCGCGCCAAAATCAAGCGTTACAAAGTCACCTTGCTTTAAAACCTGATCTGATGGATTACCATGGGGCAAGGCTGAGCGCTCAGCAAACAGCATAATGGTTGCAAACGACATTCCTTCTGAACCTAGCTTTTGCATTCTAAATTCAAGCTCTAAGGCCAAGTCTCGCTCAGTCACACCTGGTTTAAAATAAGGTAGCGTTTGTGCTAGTGCTTCATCAGCGATGGCTGCGGCCGCTTTGATTTGCGCAACTTCCCAGTTATCTTTAACGCGTCTTAGCTTTTCTATTAATCCGTTTACAGCTGTTAAAGTGTGGCCGTTTAGCTCATCTGCCACACCTTGCCAAATTGCTACTGTGACATAACTTGCATCAAATGCGACATGGCTGTTTGGGTTAAGGTGTCTGTTAATACAATGCCCAAGGGTTTCGTTGTCTCTATCTCGACAAACAACTTCAAACCCTGTTGTTTCTGCAATTGCACGTTGGTGATAACGATAATCAGTGATCAACACGCACGCGTTTTGAGTGATTAATGCATAAGCAGCATTACCACTAAAGCCACTTAAGTAACGAATATTTTCATGCCCTAGTACTAACATGGCGCTGTAATCGTGTTGTGCTAGCAAGGCTTTAAATTCAGCTTGTCTTTTTAAGTAATTAACTTGCATTGTCGCTCCTTATTTTTTGCGCATGCTAACAGTAAAAACCATAAATACGAATATTATGCGATTAGTCGCAGTGAGTTTGCATCAAGTGTTTACTCAAGCCACAATGCACAAAAAAACCAAGGAGTACACGATGACAACACATGGTATTGGCACACAAACGCCAGTTCAGGCGCTTGACTCTTTGTCAGATATGACAACAGATTTAACCCCTATTCAAAATGACGAATTTCATGCACGTATCGCAAAAGCACAAGCGTATATGCAAGCAAATAATATTGATGCAATTTATTTAAATGCAGGCACTAACCTTGCCTATTTTACGGGTATGCGTTGGTACGCAAGTGAGCGTTTAGTAGGTGCTATTTTACCCGCCAAAGGTGACGTGCAATACATAGCGCCGTTTTTTGAAATCGGCAGCTTAAACGATTTCATGGTGATTGATGGCCCAATTCGTGGCTGGCAAGAGCACGAAAACCCATACCAACTGTGTGTTGAAGTACTTTCAGAAATGGGTATTAGCAAAGATGGCACCCTTGGTATTGATGAAAGCGCACAGTTTTTCATCTACGACGGCATTAATAAAGCGAACAGCGATTACACCATTATTAACGCGCAGTGCGTGACTGCTCATTGCCGCATGCATAAATCGGCAAATGAACTTGCCTTAATGCAGCGTGCTATGGATATGACTTTAGAAGTACACAAAGCAACAGCAAGTATGCTTTATGAAGGCATTACCACCACTGAGGTTGAAGCCTTTATTAAAAAAGCGCACCAAAAGGTCGGTGCACCGGGTAACTATTTTTGTATTGTGCTATTTGGTGTTGCGTCGTCTTTCCCGCATGGTGTTAAAAACCCGCAAACCCTTAAAAAAGGTGATGTGGTACTGATTGATACTGGCTGTAAAGTACATGATTACCTCTCTGACATTACCCGTACGTATGTATTTGGAGAAGCCACCGAACGTCAACGTACGTTTTGGCAGCACGAGAAAAATGCCCAGCTTGCTGCTTTTGCTGCCGCAAAAATTGGTGAACCATGTGGCATAGTAGATGATGCGGCAAGACAGTACCTAGCCGAAAATGGCATGGGGCCAGAGTATCAAACACCAGGCTGCCCACACAGAACAGGCCATGGCATTGGTTTAGATATTCATGAATGGCCATACCTAGTCGGTGGAAACCCTACCCCACTCGCTGCAGGCATGTGTTTTAGTAATGAGCCTATGCTTGTAATACCTGATGAGTTTGGTATTCGCTTAGAAGATCACTTTTATATGACAGACGAAGGCCCGCATTGGTTTACCGAGCCAGCTCATAGCATCGATGACCCATTTGGTTTAGCTAAATAAAATTAAAATACTTTTAAAAGGCCAGTGTTCTGGCCTTTTTTGTATCTGAATTATTACAATCTTTAACAGTGTGGACATTTTAGAGACAACCTGTCAGCTTTTATTATGTTATGATTTTAAGAATTTAACCTAAATACCACATATAATTACGGAGAATAAATGGGTTTACGTTTTAAAGTCCCGCATACGCTTATCTTACTGCTAAGTATGATGGTCATTGCACTTATTGCTACTTGGCTAGTACCACAAGGTTTTTTCACCACAACACTCAGTGAATCTGGTCGCGAAATGGTCGTTGCTGGCACCTATCAAACAGTTGAAGAACGCCATTACTTAACCCCCTGGGATTTATTACAAGCCATCCCCCGCGCGTTTGCTGCTGCTCAAGATGTTATTTTCTTTGTGTTAATTGTTGGCGGCGTCTTAGCTGTTGCACGTGCCACAGGTACAGTCGATGCACTTATTGGTAGACTTTTAGAGCGCCACGGCAAAAAGCCACAACGATTAATCTTTATGGTGGTATTTTGCTTTGCTTTAGCATCAAGCAGTATTGGTACCGCTGGTGAATACATTCCCTTTGTTATTATTCTCGTCGCGCTTTGTAAAGCAATGCGGCTGGACGCAATGACCGCTGTAGGTATGATAGTCGCAGGTTATGGTATTGGTTATGGGGTATCGGCATTTAACCCATTTACCGTCTTAATCGCACAACAAATTGCAGGTATTCCTGTTTACTCTGGGTTGTGGTTACGTTTAGCTATATTTATTCCATTTGTGCTCATTGGTTTTCATCATGTTTGGCAATACACCAAAAAGGTAGCGAACGATCCATCTAAATCAATGATGATTGGCGTACCTTGCCCACTTGAAAATCAAACAGCCACCAGTTACCCAGCACTTGCCCTGCGCCATAAACTTATTTTAGGCAGCTTTATTATTACCCTTGCAATTGCAGTATGGGGCATCGCAACGAAGGGCTGGTACTTATACGAGCTAGGTGGTGTTTTTATTGCGTGGGGTGTGGTTGTCGCCATTTTAGGCAAACTATCTGCTGATGAAGCAGCAAACAAATTTATAGAGGGCGTCTCTGATCTTGTTACAACCGCAGTCTTAATCGGTGTAGCACGCGGTATCGCACTTATTTTAGAAGACGGTCAAATCCTGCATAGCTTGGTACATGGCATGTCGTTACCACTATCTTATGTATCAGCAGAAATATCAGCAATTGGCATGTTGGTTATTCAAACCCTGCTTAATACCTTTATCCCATCAGGTTCAGGGCAGGCTTATGTCACCATGCCACTGATGGCTCCGCTGGGTGATTTAGTGGGTGTACCAAGACAAGTTGCCGTGCTTGCTTATCAATTTGGTGATGGCTTTTCCAATATGATCATTCCGACCAACGCCGTACTTATGGGTATTTTAGGTATGGCAGGTGTGCCTTACGGACATTGGTTTAGGTTCTGCTTACCACTACTGATCAAACTAATGGTCGCAGCATCGGTTGTATTAGTTTTAGCAGTAATGTTTGGCTATGGCTTAGATGTGCAGCCCACACTAAATTAACTTAGTTGATTTTAAAAAGCGCCCTAGGCGCTTTTTTGTTGTGTATTGACTAGAGGAAATGCTGCGAGCAGGTGTATAGATTCTTTGGAGATCCCATAACTGTAAGCTAAATTTTTCAATATAAACAACCATCATCAAAAATTTTAACCCAATTTATATCCATACACTCTATTGAGTAACTATCACCTTGTCAACAGCAACCAACTATTTTAGTCCTTACTAACTTGCTTGTTAGGCACTTCTTCGGGGAGAATCTGCTCTAGTTTTAAACCGTATTGTTCTTCATTAAGTACATACTCTTCTTTTAAATATTCGAAAAACTGAGTTAGATGAACATAATGCTCTTCATAATCATCACGGTCACGTAGAGTTTCACTTTTTAATAATTGCTCGTTATATAAAACAGAATCTCGTATCGCAGATAAAAGCATTGGAACATATGCTTTAGGTATTTTCATCTTATGCAACCTCTTTAACAACTGATTTTGCCAACTGATTAAGTAAAAGCTTAAATACAGTTAAAGGCATATTATATGCTGGGGCGATTGTATAATGATAGGCGCCTAACCTTGAATTGTAGTTATCTTTTATAATAGCTAACCCCTTTGGTAAGGGTGTCCCAGCAGATATTCTATAGTGTTCCCAATTAGGGCCTTGAGGAATACCAGGCTTATCATTATGCCTCTAGGACTTTCTTTAACATTAATCTTAGCGTCTGCACCTTCACCGATTACACTAATATCCGCAGGTCTCGGACGACCGTTTGATAAAATAACGTCGTCTTCAATTAATTCGAATAACTCCATATTTTTTTTGACATTTAACCCTCTCCATAAATTTACAGGAACCATTCCCTCGTAATATTTATGGATTTGTCCCTTATCTAACAAAATATCCTTTAACAATGTAGTACTTTCCATGTTATCTCCTTTTTACATTTATCATGAGCATGATACTTAGCGCTGCAGCTAAAATTTTAGTATTTATTAGACACTAAATAATACTTATACCGTCCCTAGTAAAGCTAAACACTCGTTAAGCAGATAAAAATGGTTAGCTTTAATCGCGAAGCGATGGCCAACTGTTTTCACTCTGTTCAAACTGATTACCATACAAACTAGGGTAGATCAATAATATATTTAATAGATTGACTAAAGCATTGAAAATATAATTGCTTATTAATGAAAATTTAATACATAATAAGCGTTAAGAAATGCAGGGAAAGCTTAAATAACAATAGCTAGCACAGTGGTAGCCTCCGAAAAGCCTATTTCTTATAAGTAAGCCACAGCATAAACAATACCAAAAATGGTTTCTCAACACATTTTGATGCGATGCCGCTTGAGGTTCAGCAAGCGCTATTGGATATGTCTTTTAACCTCGGTATCACGCGACTGAAAAGTCAATATATCAATATGAATGCACACATAAAGAAAAAGAAATGGGCTGATGCGGCATTGCAGAGCAATCGCATTGGCATACAGACTCAGCGAAATCTCTACGTAAAAACCTCTTTCTAAAAACGCAAGCCAGCGCTAAAAAACCATAAGGATAATATTGATGAACCTTAAATATTCTACTACATCCTCAGTATTAGCTTTGTGTGCGCTCTGTTTGTCAGCTTGTCAGCACGCGCCTACGGTAAATGAGCAGGAAAGACAAATGCGCTGGATAAACCCCGATGTGTTTGATGCATCAAAACATACCAACGGTAGCTTATACAGTTTTGAATTTGACATGACGTTCACTGCAGTGAATGGCGAAAATGCAACCGTTACAAACTGCCTTGAATTAGCTTTGTTTGGTGAGGAGAAAGTTAGCGCGCCAGAATACATTTACTGGCAATCAATGAAAATCGACTGCGAAGTAGTAGAAAGATTTTATCTTAGCTCTGAAAACGCTGTAAGTTTCTGGCCTAAGTCATTTGACTATGAACTAATTAAACAGTTTCCAGCAACTGCGATCCCTTATTTAGGCGGTCAAGCGCTCGACGGGCGAACTGGTATGCTTTCAGCCTATGACGCTAGCCTTAAGTTTATAGAAAAAAAGAATGACAATCAGATTCATGTCGAAGTTGACGATATGGATGTGTATTACGTTCAAGTGGCGCGCGCAGATTTTAATCGAGACGGCGTTCAAGATATTTTTGTTCGTATAGATTGGTATGTGAAAGATGCGTTTGGTAAAGGAACCGATTGGGTAGTGTTAACGAAACTATCACCCGATGCAGCCCCCATGATGCTTTGGCGAAAATAGAGTTCAGAAGATGGGGGTTGTGTTCTAACAAAAGGCTCCACGCACACGTCCTATCCGAAGACTTAAAAGCCCTTGTCCTGAGAGGAGTTATGTATATAACTCGCCTTTGCCCAAACAGTGTTAACTTAATTGCTTTAAAAGTCTGCTATGAGCGGACATTGAATATTTTCTTTTTATATTCAGAATTTACAACTTTCCCCTATATTCAGGATAATGAGCAATTAGCGCATATTTGTCGTCAGACCACTTTACCAATATGAAAATACTTTGTTAGCTAGCCAAAGGGTAGCTAATTTGATAAAAATTTAGTAATGATAAAAGTGAGTAGTTGTATGGTAGAAATATACTCGATTTGCGCACTATTAAATTGTTAGGTTTTCAAAATGGAACTTGAGCAAATTAATCATTATCTTTCAAAACTTGAAGGGCCAGCTGATATCGAAAACATATCGGCAGACAAATTTGATGTTTCAGGCTCTCTATTAATTAAATTCAATGGCGATACTGGAACCAAGGATGATGGCGAAATAGAATTAGAATTCTTTGGTGTTGATTCTATGTGCCTTTCTTTTAGATTGTTGGCGCCTGTTAAAATCGAACTATCTAATGATCTATCAATTGTTTTACTAAATTCTAATTATCTTGAAAACGGGTTAAATCTCTATCAGCTAACTGATGATGTTGGCGCTAAATGGTGGATTTATGCCAAAGGCTTTAAGGCAAAATTATTACCGGTGTATTATGGGTAATGAAAACCTAACAAGCTGTTTAAGTGGGACTGCTAAAGTTTGGCTCGGTTTCGCTTCGCTTCACAAGTATAGCCAAACATTTATCAGCCCCTTAACAGGGCGTTAGGTGTTTCGTGAGAGTCGAGGCGATAAATCAATTCGTTGGATGTATTGAACGTCTGCTAAATGGAGAACAAATAGATCTCTACGGTGAAAGTGTGTCTTCATCATTTGAATACATTGCTGCAGAAATATTAACGGAACAGCTCATAGAAGGGATTTGGTACGATGGTGTATCAAACATGGTCGCTAATGTCGAAAATTCAAATAGAGTTGTGTTTTCTGGCTACATGTATGTTTGCCTAAATCAGGAAAAATTCTGGCAAGAGCCATTCAAAGCCGTTGTTAAAGATGAGAGAGTCTCACACAACGGGGTAAGGGTTTACGTGAAAATAGGAGAGTTAGAAGGTGAAAAGGAACTACTATCAATGGAATGGCACTATAGAAACACCTAACAAACCGCTGTAGACGCACGTGGAGCGTGCTGGGACAAAAACACGTGGGCTGTCCTCGCTTCGCTCGATATTATAGCCCACGTATTTTTGCCCCTAAGCGGGGTGTTATTTTTTCTGGATTCTCGTATATTGCATCAAATTGAAAGGTGGATTGATCAGGTGAACATTGAGTACCAAGAACAAAGGATTTCTTGCTCTAAATTCTTTGGTGAATTCAAAGGTTTTTATCCTTTAGAGTTCCTTCAACAATCATATTTTGTGATTGTCGATACAATCCCCAAGCCTAACTTTCCTGAGTTACGTCATACGGGGTTGGGTGACTTTATAGATATGGAAGTGCACGGAATTACGTACAAAAGCACTTATTATGTTCTCCCTCAGTTTGCATCGGATTTGCGCTTACATTTTCACGAACTTGTCCATGTTGCACAATGGAGGCATTTAGGTGCAATACCATTTATGGAACGCTACATAACTGAAATTCAAACTTCGGGATATTATGAAGCACCTTTAGAGAAAATGGCATACGCTTTTGATGATCATTTTACGAAAGGTGGCAAGAAAATAGATGTTCCAAATTATGTAGCGAAAGAATTTAACAAGGCATTTAAATAAAAAAACAGTGGGTTATGTTACGCTTCGCAAAGCATTTTAACCCGTTATCTTTGCCTGCTGAATGCTATGTTATTACCGTCCACTCATGGCACTCTAAAGACTGAGGTGATAAATGGAAAATTACTACTTAGAAATTGCGATTGGAATCGCCGCACTTTGCAATATAGTAGCAAGCATTGTGATATTGAGGTCAGACTCATTTGAAAAAGCTCAAAAGGTTGCACAGATTATTATCGTTTGGTTAATACCCTATGGCGCTTCTATTGGGATTATGATCTTTATAATTAGTGAAGATAAACCAAAGCTACCGCCCTCTGCACCAGGCGGTGGTTCCGCAGATCGAATGAGTCAAATGGAGTAGACGAAATGTCTCTTGTTGGCACAGTTCCGTCCTTAGGCCCTTGCCCCAAAGTGAGTTAACGTAATTACTCGATCGATCACCTTTGAGCTATCAGATACAGTGATTCACCTAATGATATTGGCTCTACTCCATAATCTGATATTCCACTAACTTTTATGTTGGTGATGACATAAATAACAGTATTAATATACAGTTTTATTATTGTGCTCCCATATTCAAGAAAATGAACGACGAGCGCATTTTCTTTTTCTGAATACCTATAGTGTCAATATAAATATTAAAGTTGGCAATGCATTACGTTATTTGTTAAAAATAGATTCATTAATACATGCGCGTAGCATCGGCACAAAGATGCGCGACGAGCGCACTATAAAATTATTGTACGTAAGGACACTATGAAGTACGAATATGCATTGAAAAAAAATGGCAATGGAGAGTATGAACGTGTTTACCCAAGCTCTCTACATGATGCGGTATTTCGGGAATCACTGAAGAGTGAGCTTTTGCTGGATAGTGAGAAAAAGGTTCGTCTATATGCTAGATATAGAAAAGATGCTCCCCACTTTTATGCTCGTAGCGCTATCCGCAGACGTCTAGTATCAAAGCCAAAGGATACAACCGCTCATGACAAAGAAATTAAGTCGCTTGTTACATTTGGCAATAACGCAGACCCTTTAACCATTGGGTATTATGATTTTCCGAATGGAAAAAAGGAGTTTCAGGAAACATATCGACTACGTGACTATGAATGGGGTAGTGAATGCAGTTACGTAATTGATAGATACAATTATGTCCAGTTTGATGTGTTAGGAAGGTCGAAGAAAATTGGACTTAGGGAAAAACAGCCTTTAGTCGCTATAGAAGTAGTTGACACTCATTTTATAGACAAGAAGTCGTTTAACAAAATTAGGCAAATGACTAAATTCAACCCCTTAGTTGTAGTTGTTTACTTCTTATTTGGAGATGGAAAACTAAATCATAAAAAATATACTCGTGGTAATGCTGCAAGATTAAGAGCAAATTTTTACATAGAAGATGGCTCATTTTGGGTTGATAAATATAGATTAGAAGAGAAGCATTTCAGCAAGAATATTAATTTCAAAAATGAAGATGATTATTATGATGCGGTTAGAGCTTTGGAAGTAAACGAGTATATTAGGCAAAACGTACAACAAGAAAATGCAGCGGACTCGTAAACTCGCCGCTGATTTTGGCGTTACCGCATAAATACTCTAACGTGTTTATGTCCAAAAATGAGTTAAAACCTAAAGCTTTAACTTTACGTTCTATACAGCACTTTAATTACATGCCAACCAAAGCGGGTTTTCACTAAATGTGGCTCTAAGATTTCGCCGCTGAATGCTACTTTGTCAAACTGTGGCACCATTTGACCACGTCTGAATTCACCTAAGTCGCCACCTTTTTTACCTGACGGACAGGTTGAATGTTTTTTAGCTAAAGTCTGAAACTTCGCACCTTTTTTAAGTTGCTTGATAATGTCTTCAGCTTGTTCTTTATGCTTAACTAAAATGTGCAGTGCGTGCGCTGTATTTGCCATGGGAGATCTCAAAAATTTAAACGCGCGTATTTTATCACGGCTAAGCTAGCACAGCCACAAAGCCTACTTGCTTTTGTCTGAAGCTTGTAAAAAACCTTTCACTAAACAAAATTGTGCTAAATAATAACTACACATAATAGCGATATCAGCGTAATAAAAGGGCATATAAAAATGATTCAAAGCCAGTATTGAGTCAGATATAACAAAAACCGCCCCACCTAATACTAAGAAGCCGTTCGATTTATCTGTCATCCAAGTAAGGCTTGCCATTATCATCAAAACAATCATATAGAAAATCACAGGGATAAGCATTTCATTTAAAGTGGGATACAATAAGCAAAATACCCCTATCGCTAAAAATAAATAAAGCAGCAACACATCAATGCGGTACTTTTTAACGGGTAGCATTGTGATGATGTAAAATAAGTGACTAACAAAGAATGCAGCTAAACCGCCTATAAAAAGCTGTCCTGTATCAAGGGCTAGCAGTACATCCCCTAATGCAGAAAAGCTAAGAGCTAATAATAAAGTAATAACAGTACGGTTTTGTATTTGCGCTCGATATTTAACTACCATCACAATTAAAAAGAGTATTGGCGTTGCTTTTAATAGCGCAGTAACACCTTGAGGAAGCGCAGCTTGTAACATCAATAGAGCGATGTAAAACGTTGCTAAGAGTAAATAGAGAATGTTCATTTTTTTGTTATTGTTGTTCGTTCCCAATAACGACAATAGCAAGCTTTAAATAAAAAGTTTATAGAAAATGCTGTTTTTGTTTTTCTGTCAGCAACCTGCACTGTGCTTGTTTTCCAAAAAATCGGTATCGGTTACGACCAACCCAATCATAAAAACGATCACGCAAGCCTTTTGGGGTTAGATAAAACACTTTAGCAAGGGAAAATGGAAAACCTAATTTAGTGGCAATAAATAACACAGCATCACTTTGTTTATAAAGCTGGTTTTTATCAATCACTAACATTGAGGAAAGTGGTTCGTCAACTTGATGCGCCTTTAATAAACGTTCACCTTTATCACTTTGCATGGGGCATAACTTAAAGGTTATTTGCTTATCAAAGCGAAGAATAAAGCGCACACAAAAATGGCACAGGTTGCACTGACCATCAAACAAGATAATTGGGCTGCTCGTTTGCAAACTTAACCACTGACTTGTACAACTTGTTTGCCCGTTAAGCCACCAGCAAGTTGTTTATTTAATGCAGCTGAAACAGCTTCAGCGGTAAAATCTACAGCATGAATTTGCGGCAATTTGATCTCGCCTCTGGCTGCATTATCAAGTAATAAATTACCCATAAAACTCAGCCTTTGCTGAGCACATAAGCTATTTGCAAGCCACGCACCACCTAACGATACAATGCCAATGTTAGGTGCACGCCTAAACATGAGCTCTTGTTCAAATTTAGGTAGTTCATTTAAACATGCAATGTGGCCACAAAAACGCATTAACTCAACGTTACGAATGGTGGTATCGCCACCAATACAGTCAAGCACGGCATCAAAACCTTGGGGGCCAAGCTCACGACGAATTTTATCTTCAAGTTTTAGGTCTTTGTAATCAAACACCACATCAGCACCTAATTGCTTAAGTAACTTATGATTGTGTTTGCTGGCAGTGGTAAACACTGTTGCCCCACGTTGCTTAGCAAATTGAATAGCAAACTGACCTACACCACCTGCGCCTGCATCAATAAACAGTGAATCCCCTTCGCTTAGCTGCAACTTATCAAGGGCAATTAATGCCGTCATACCTGAACAAGGTAAGGTTGCGGCATCGCACGGTGAGACGTTATCTGGCACAACCGACACTGCATAGTTTGGCACTGTTGTGTATTCAGATAATACACCTTGGTCGCCAAGGCTAGCGTGCCACACAACACGTGCGCCTACGCCAGGAAACACACCTTTATTGGCATGAATCACAACACCCACAGCATCATGACCAAGTATATGGGGATAACTCCACTTGCAAAACCCCTGCTTTGCAAAGTTAGCATCCCCATGGTTTAAACCCACATATTCAACTCTGATCAAAAGTTCGTTGCCTTCAGGGCAAGGGACTGGCACAGATAACTCCGATAACGCAATAGCGTCATTAGGCTCAAGCAGTGCTAGTGCGCGCATTGTTGAAGGAAGATCAGTGTTTTGTTGAATATGTGACATTTAATACTCTGGGTTAAAGGTTGTTTAGTTCAAAGCTCCAGCGACCATTAAACGCTTGATAAGCGCTCACTTTGGCCTGTAATGAAGCAATTGTTGAATCAACAGCATTTTCTTGCGCTATTAAAACATCCTGTCGAGCATCTAACAACTCTAAGTAAGGAATTTGCCCTTCTTCGTACATTGCTTGTGCTTGACCAAATGCTTTATTCGCATAATTAAAACGCTCGTCAGCGAAGTTTAACTGCTCACTTTGTTTGACTAACCTTTGCAGCGTAAGTTCACTGTCGCTTATCGCTTTTAACACTTTACTTTGGTAATCGCTATAAGCCGCTTCACTTAAAAATTGCTGCGCATCACGTTGAGCTAATAATGCAGGATAACTCAGCAATGACCATTCAACTTTTGGTGTCACTTGCCATTGTTGCACGGTATCTTCTAAACCATTGCTAGTTAAGCTCACTACGCCTGCAAACCCTGCCAGACTAATATCGGGCAGTAACGCTTTGGAAGCTGCAACACTCAGTGAATAAGCCTGACTAAACTGATACAAGGCACTGGTGATATCGGGTCTCAGTGCCATTGCTTCACTGGCTTTATTAAACGACACGCTAAATTCGTGGCTTAATAACTCAGGCTCTTCTATCAATGATATGTCACTTGCCAGTCGCCCTGTTAGCACCGCAAGGGTTGCCAAATCGCGATATTGCAAGTAACTAAGCTCAGGAATAAGCGCTTGTTGCTGCTTTAACTGCGCAAGTGTGCGGTTAAGGTCAAGCTCATTCGCAACCCCCTCCTCTACTCGCGCTTTGAGCACATCAATACTTTGCTCGAGTGCCTCGATTTGCATCTCAATAATCGCTTGCTTTTGCACATTACCTTGATAGCTCACATAGCCTTGCACCACAGCTGAAACCACTTCAACCTGTAATGCTCTGAGCTGCTCTGCTTGGTTGAGTGCCCCCGCATTAGCAGCATCGACTAACGCTGTAATACGACCAAACAAATCAAGCTGCCAGTTTACGTTAACACCAGCGTTTGATTGGCGCGTAATTGCGCCATCTAAACTGCTGCGCTCTGCGCCTACACTTAGGCTGCCCTGCGGATAATAATCCGCACGGGCTGCACCTAAACGGGCAATGGCTGCATCAAGTTGAAGTTGACTGGTTTTTAAATCGTGATTCATAGCTAATGCATCAGTCACTAAATTGTTTAACTGCGCTGAATCTAAACGGCGCCACCAGTTATTTTCGCTCGCACCTTGGTTTTGTTCACCAATTTGTGTATTTCTAACAAATTGTGTCAGGCTCACTTGCTGCGCTTGCATATCGACGCTTTGTGCGCAGCCAGCCAGTGCTCCGGCTAACAGCATTGCACTAACCAGTTTGCCGTGTTTAAAGAGTTCATGAAGAGGCTTATGCATCGTGTTGCTCCTTCTGCGATTTTTTAGTTACTAACATATAAAATACCGGGGTGAACAATAAGCCAAACACAGTTACACCAATCATGCCTGAGAACACTGCGTTACCCATAGCATGACGCATCTCAGCACCAGCACCTGTTGCTAAAACAAGGGGTACAACACCTGCCGTAAAGGCTATTGACGTCATTAAAATTGGGCGAAGTCGTAAGCGACACGCTTTAATTATGGCTTCAAGGTGAGACATTCCCGTTTTATGCTGATCTCGTGCAAACTCAACCATCAAGATGGCGTTCTTACTTGCTAGTGCAACCAGTACGATTAATGCGATTTGCGTGAAGATGTTGTTGTCATCACCAACAAACCACACACCTAACAAGGCCGAGAAAATCGTCATAGGCACAATCAAAATAATAGCCAGTGGTAATCTTAAGCTCTCGTATTGCGCAGCAAGCACCATAAACACAAGCAATACAACAAGTGGGAAAACATACACCATGGTATTACCCGCTAATATTTGCTGATAAGTTACTTCTGTCCACTCAAACTCAATACCATTTGGTAATGTCTCTGCAAGGATTGCTTCTATCGCATGTTGCGCTTGGTCAGAGCTATAACCTGGCGCTGGGCTACCATTTAATTCAGCTGTAGGATAACCGTTATAATGCATTACACGATCTGGACCTGTTGTTGGTGTGACCGTTAATACAGAGCCTAATGGCACCATCTCACCCATGCGGTTACGGACTTTAAGATTCAAAATTTGCTCAGGATCTTGGCGGTAGTCAGCATCAGCTTGTGCATTAACCTGATAAGTACGACCAAATAAGTTAAAGTCATTTACGTACATAGAACCTAAGTACACTTGTAAGGCATTGAATACTTCATCAAGTGGAATACCTTGAATAAGCGCTTGCTCACGGTCGATATCGATATCCATTTGTGGCACTTGAATTCTAAAGCTTGAGTAAAGCCCCATTAATGCTGGGTCTTGCTGCGCTTTATTAATGGTTGCTTGTAAGCTGTTAAAGAGTGCTTCAAAACCTTTGTTAGCACGGTCTTCAATTTGCAGTTTAAAGCCACCTGTTGTTCCTAAACCCTGAATTGGCGGTGGCGGAAATACCGCAACAAATGCTTCATCAATACTGGCAAACTTTTGATTTAACTGCGCCGCAATCGCCATTGCTGACATACTCGGGTCTTGACGCTCTTCAAAAGGGGCAAGCGGAGTAAATACAATGCCGCTATTAGGACTATTAGTGAAACCATTCACCGATAAACCAGGGAACGATACTGTGTTTGCAACACCCGGTACTTGCAATGCAATTTTTTCCATTTCTTGCACGACTTCTTGGGTTCTGTCTAAGCTTGCCGCATCAGGCAACTGTGCTACAGCCACTAAATATTGCTTATCTTGCTGTGGAATAAAGCCACCTGGTACAGCATCAAACAATTTAACTGTACCACCAACAAGTGCAACATAGGCAACTAATACAATCACACTCATACGAATCAGTTTTTGCACCAGCTTTTCGTAGCCATTGGCGCCTTTATCAAACAAGCGGTTAAAAGGTTTAAACAGCCAATTACCGAATACACGGTTTAATAACTTCGTTAAACGGTCTGGTTTTGCATCATGACCTTTTAATAATAACGCCGATAACGCAGGCGATAATGTTAACGAGTTAAATGCTGAGATAACCGTTGAAATTGTAATAGTTAACGCAAATTGCTTATAAAACTGACCAGATAAACCTGTAATGAAAGCAGTAGGAATAAATACCGCACACAGTACGAGTGCAATGGCGATAATTGGTCCTGTTACTTCTGTCATCGCAACACGAGTGGCTTCTAGTGGTGATAAGCCTTGCTCGATATTACGCTCAACGTTTTCAACTACAACAATGGCATCATCAACAACAATACCAATGGCAAGAACCAAGCCGAATAACGATAAGGTATTAATCGATACACCCAGCCATTGCATAACTGCAAACGTACCAATCAAAGATACCGGTACTGCAATCAGTGGGATTACCGATGCACGCCATGTTTGTAAAAACACCACGACAACGATTACCACTAATGCAATTGCTTCAAGTAGCGTTTTGATAACAGCATCAATAGAGCCACGTACGAAAATAGTTGGATCATAAACAATGTCGTATTCAACACCTGCCGGAAAGTCTTTTGATAATACTTTCATCGTTTCACGTACTTGATCAGACAACTCAATCGCATTAGAACCCGGACGTTGGAATACCGGCATTGCAAGAGCTGGTTGACCATCTAACATTGCTCTTAGCGCATAGGTGTCTTGACCTAATTCAAGGCGTGCAACATCACTTAGGCGTGTAAGCTGACCTTGCTCACCCACTTTGATGATCACATTTTCAAACTCTTCTTGTGAGCTTAAGCGCCCTTTTACATTCATCAAAATTTGAAATTGATTACTTTTCGAGGTAGGTTGCGCACCTAAACTCCCCGCAGCAACCTGTTGGTTTTGCGCGCGTAATGCATTTACTACATCCATTGCTGTTAAATCGCGTGCCGATAGCGCATCTGGGTTAAGCCATACCCGCATTGAGTATTGACCACCACCAAACATACGTACATCACCCACCCCAGGAAGGCGTGCAATTTGGTCTTTGATATACAAATCAGCATAGTTCGCTAAGTAAGTTGTATCATGCGTTTTTTCAGGCGAGTACAAATGCACCACCATGGTTAAATCTGGTGATGATTTTTCTGCTACAACACCTAAACGCTGAACTTCTTGTGGTAAGCGTGGTAGTGCACTATTTACACGGTTTTGCACTTGTACTTGTGCGCGGTCTAAATCAGTGCCTAACGCAAAGGTTACCGTTAACGTCATACGGCCATCACTGGTTGCTTGCGAAAACATATACAACATGTTTTCTGTACCATTGATTTCTTGCTCAAGCGGCGTTGCCACTGTTTCAGCTATCACCGTCGGGTTTGCACCTGGGTAACTTGCCGTTACAACAACTGTTGGCGGCACCACTTCAGGGTACTCACTCACTGGCAATTGAAATAACGAGATTGCCCCTGCGATGAGAAAAATAAGCGACAGCATCGCTGCAAAGATGGGTCGCTGGATAAAAAAGTGTGAAAATTTCATTTTGCCCTACTGTTTTGCAACCAAATCTGAATGATTATTTGAAAGAGTGAACGCAATACCATCGCTATTAATGGTTACTGTGTTTGGTGAAATTGGCATACCAGGGCCAACACGCGCAGGACCATTCACAGCAATCACATCGCTTTCGTTTAGACCCGATGTAATTGCTCGTAAGCTGCCGTAACGCTCACCTACTGTCACTAATTTGTATTCAAGAACATTGCCCTCACCCACAGTGAGTACAAAGCGGTTCTTTAAGTCTGTTCCTATAGCGCGTTCAGGCACGATGACTTTTTCACTGACTTTATCTGCTGCAAGCTTAATGCGAGCGAATGAACCCGCACGCAGTTGTTGTTCATCGTTTTCGAACACAGCACGTACACGAAGAGTACCGGTAGTTTGGTTGATTTGGTTATCTATGAAGTTGATTTTGCCATTGAAGTTAAAGCTGGTTTCACCCACTTTTTGCATCACAACTGCTTGTTCACTTTGCGCTGTTACATCAGCAAATGACTGGTTCCACGTGCGCTCATCAATATCAAAATAAGCATACATTTGCTGGTTTGACACAATGCTTGTTAACACACTTTGACCAGCAAGTACGTTGTTACCTTTGGTGATATTCGCACGCGATACAACGCCATCAATGGGTGAACGCACTTGGGTGAATGCTAAATCAAGTTCAGCAGCTGTAAGCTCGGCCTGTAGTGCTAGCAACTGCGCTTCGCGTTGTCTAAGCGTTGATTTACGAGATTCAGCTTGCTCAGTTGAAATCGCTTTACGCTCTGTTAAGCGCTCCGCGCGTTTGGCTTCACTTTTAGCTTGCTCAAGTGCTGCCTTAGCACTTTCGATTTGTGCTTTTAGGCTATCAACCACAGCTGCAAAAGGACGTGCATCAAGGGTGAAAAGCAAATCACCCTCTTTCACGCTGTCGCCTTCTTTAAAATTAATTTTATCAATAACACCCGAAACACGCGGCATAAGTGCAACTTCTTGTGGCGCTTCTAAACGCGTTGTATAGGTGTGCCAATTTTGCACTGGCTTAACAAGTACTTTTGCTACGTCAATGGGTTGTAAATGTTGTTGCTGGGCTGCTTGGTTGGCTTCTGTACCACACCCTGCAAGCGTTAAGCTCGCAATGGTCACCGCCACTGCAAGAATAGATTTGTTCATCACGACTCTCCTGTTAATAGATTGGAGACAATGTTACGGAACTAATTAGCGGATAAAAACGATAGATTTTTAAATTCATTAATGCCAGAATGGCACCAATAAAGTTTAAGGAACTACTATGGATACCACCAGCCGCTTATTAATGTTGCTTGAAGTGATTGAACGAGGCTCATTTGCTAAAGCAGCAGAGTCTAGGAATATAGACCGCTCGGTCATATCAAAACAAATTAGCCGCCTTGAAGATGAATTAGGGGTGCGCTTACTCAATCGTACAACGCGCTCTTTTTCATTGACTGCCGCGGGTGCTGAAATGGTAAAAAAAGCAGCCGAACTCAGAGATTTGTTATCAGATACAGTAAGACTTGCTGAGAATTATCATCAAGAACCTCGTGGTACATTAAAAATTACCTCATCAAGTATTATTGGTAAACGGTATATTCAGCCAGTAATTAATGACTTTCAAAAACGCTTTCCGCAAGTTGAAGTAGAGCTTCGTTTAGACGACAGACTGATTGATTTAGTGTCAGAAGGCTATGATTTGGCATTTCGTGTTGGCGAACCAAAAGACTCGTCATTTATAGCTCGTAAAATTGCCCGCAACCGGATGTTACTACTAGCCTCACCGGAATTTATTGAAACCTACGGCATGCCAAAACATGTTGAAGATTTAAAAGACCTGCCTGCTGCCAGTTATTCGAGCCCAAGTAAACGCATTATTGGAATTCGCTATCGTGATGCCAAAGGCGATGTTGTTGAGCAAAACATTAAAAGTGTTTTTCGCGCTAACGATGCCGAAGTACTTCTTATGAAGGCAATTTCAGGCAATGCTTATGTTCTTGCACCAGCGTTTATTCTTGATGATGAAGTAAAACGTGGTGACTTAGTGCCTATTTTAACCGATATGGAATTACTCGATTACAGCGCAGTATACGCGGTTTATCCGCACAGAGATTTACCAGTAAGAACGCGGTTATTCTTTGATGCGATGCGTGAATTCATCGGTAAAGATATCCCTATATGGGAAGCGAATATTCCAGAGTTTGATAGCATGTACAAAGGCAGTGCGTAGTATCTTAACTCGCTTTATCACACTTAAGCACTTGTTGATTTAACTCATAGGCTGTTACTACCCTGTTTCGCCCCTGTTTTTTTGCTTGGTAAAGCGCATCATCTGCACGTTTTATAAAGTTTTTAAGCGTTTGATTTGGCATATAGCAAGCAACGCCAATACTGATTGTTAAGTTTATCGCTTGTTCATCAATAGTGTGAATCGTCGTTGATAAATTCTCCCTAAGCATGTCCGCAAACTCATAGGCGCTTTGCGGATCACTATGGGAAAGGAATATAGCAAATTCTTCTCCGCCGATGCGGAAAATAACGTTTTTATTGATTTGCTCAGCAAAAAAAGCCGTTACATTAATTAAAACGCGGTCACCAACTCCATGACCAAACTGATCGTTTATTTTTTTAAAATAATCAATGTCGATCATTAATACATATGTGCCAGGTTTATCAGCCAAATCCACTTCAAAGTAGTGAGTCATTGCTAAACGGTTACCAGCCCCTGTAAGTGGGTCTAAAAGTGCTAAATTTTCAAGCCGTTTTCCGTACTCTGCCCGACTATTTTCAAAGGTATGAGACACTGCCCAGATACTAATATAGGTAAACGAAAAATTAAGTAGAAAGTTAACCGTATTCAAAGGCTCTAAGCTCTGCTTAGTACCGAGAATTAATGCTTGAACAACTGCCACTATAAGCGAAAAAACAACGCCATATTGTTTACCTAGCAATAGGTAAAACAAAATTGGTAACGAGCACGTCCAAATGAACAACAAACTCTTTATATTACTGAAATAAGTACCTATTGTGATTAAGACAGTTAGGAAAACAGACAAAGTAAGCGATTGCCACAATTGACCAGTGTGCTTACGTGTATACCAGTAAATATAAAAACAAAAAGCCGCAAAACCAACTTCTAAAATACCGAGTAGATAAAAGTCGTTAATAAAAAGATTAAGAAGGGCAAAAATACTTGCAAGGATCCCCAAACAAAATCCCATCCATTTAAGAACATTATTTCGTAAAGCTTCGGTGCCACGCAGTGCGCCAATATCCATTATTAATCTCATTAACTTTGTTATTGACTAATTTTAACGCGAAACCTGTATTTTCGGAACATTTTTATTTAATGCAATAATGCACACAATTTAAGTACTTTGTAAAAACACGATTCTGAAAAGTTCTATGAATCTAGCATACTGATTCAATTAGTAGCTTACTTTTAAATCAGCAGATAAGCCCTTGAATTAACCTATTTAGTCATCAATTAGATCACTCACTTGTTCGATTAATTCATCAAACTCGTCATGAATGTTACGTCGCTGCTTCTGTGTGAGGGTTCCTTTTAACGCGACAAGCAGCTCCACATAGTTATCAAGGTTCTCATCATCAGCCTTAATTAGCGCTTCGCTCATATACAAACTGCGATTATTAATTATCACCACTAGGGCTTGGTCAAAATCTTCTCGTTTACTCTCTGCTGTAAAGAGTTGTTTTAGTGCATCCAAACGTGTTTGCTTATATTCCAGCCAAAGTAAAGAGGTTTCAATTCGATCGTTAGCTGCTGTTTCAATTAACTTTTTTTGCTCATTAGAGAGTTTTCCGAGCCATTCTTTATAATTTTCAAGATTCTCTTCTAAGCGTTCTTTTTTATGCTCTGCAAGTGTTTTCTTTTTATATTCCTCATACTCATCGTCAATTGAGGCTTGGATAGCAGCAACAAATTCAGTGCGCTGTTCTATCGACAACGAGTTTGCTAAATTGATCAGATCAGGTTCAAGCTTTTCAACTAACGTTTGCCAATGTTGTTTAGCTTGCAAGAAGTGTTGTTTTAACTGTTGTTGATTAACATCAACATCAAGCATCGATTTTAGACTCTCTAAATCTTTCTTGTATAAAGGTAACTGTGTTTCCCTGTGCCAATCTCTGCTGGTTTTAACTATTTGCTTAAATTTGTCTGACTGCTGAGAATTTAGATCAACATAATCATCAATCCAAAAGCCTGATAACCAACCCAGATTGTTATATGTAAAACTGGCAGAGCATCCTACCGTGGCAAAAACTAAACATAAAATGACGAAATATTTTAATAAATTGTTCATTGTTCTTTTACTAAACCTTGTTCCTAATGAGTACTTTAGCAAGTTAATAGACTGTGTAAATATTATTTGGCCAACTTAAATGAAATTAATTATCATTTAACTATTGACGAATGCGAGAACCTAAGTAATAATCGTTATCAACAACTTGGTTCACTTCAAAATTCTCACAGCAAAATCAATGCTTATAAAAGATTGATATTGCTTCGCCAAGTTTGTTCAAGATGTAACTCTTGATTGTAAGTTGCTTCCTCGACCCGAGCATCGACATAAAACGTTACACTTTACTTGCTACATTGCTCATATCGGTGACGGTAGATATGACACGAAAAAGCCCGCTAAGGGCTTTTTTTATTTCTTTAATTTTTCTGTAAAATCTGTATCTTAGGCCTACTTAAAATTTTTAAAGCATGCCATTGCAGCTAAATTGGGCAATTGAAGTGGTTGGGTCTAAACTAAAAGTGATGTTTCGCCCTTTGCTACGATGGCAATGCAATTATCAATAAAAGTTGATATTTAAACACACATTTGGAGGCCGACTATGTTCAAGCCTAATTTAAAATCACTCATACTTTGTGGTGCGCTAATTATTTCACCTTTAGCAGCAAGTTCTAGCTTTGAAGACGCCCAACTAGCCGCTAATGAGGGACGATTTGAAGAAGCTCTACAGACGTATAATTATATGGCTGATAGAGGTTATGCCCCTGCCATGTATGAACTTGGTAAATTATACGAAGGTGGTTTTGGTGTAAAACGTGACTACCATAAAGCAGCAGAGCTTTATCAAAAGGCAGTTAAGAAAATTCATGCTGACTCTATGTTTGCCCTTGGCGTACTCTACCAAGAAGGCAAAGGTGTGAAGCTAGATAAAGAAAAAGCAATTTCACTTTTTGAAATGGCGGCGCAAAAAAATCACCCTGCAGCACAGTACAATTTAGGTGTGATGTACGCGAATGGCGAAGGTGTATTACAAGACTACCGTACTGCCATGAGTTGGTATCAAAAAGCAGCTGCGAACAACTTTTCCCTGGCGCAGTTTAATATGGCACTGATGTATTATGATGGCTTAGGCGTTCCTAAGAATCTCGAAAAATCATATATTTGGAATACAATTGCTGAATACAACGGCAATATGGATGCAAGTCATAGTCGTAAACTAGACGAGCGAAACATGATGCCAGCAGAGGTTGAAGCAGCAAAAGAAAAGGCTGATGCCATTTACGCTAAAATTCAAGCAGGTCTCTATGCGCCTGATGGACGTCTGTAATCTCTGGTACTTGCGCCTACTGGCGCAAGTACATCCATTTTAATAGCTTTATTAATAATTTATTCTGTTTTAACAGCATTGATGTGCGTGGGTTAAACCTTCCTGATACCAGTGTGTTGCGAGCATGGCTAAAGGTCTTAAACCCTTCTATACCATGATAATGCCCCATTCCAGACTCACCAATACCGCCAAACGGTAGTTGATCCGCTGTTACCTGCATCAAAACATCATTAATCGCAAGTGTACCACTTCGTATTGCCGCACTAAGATCAGAAATGACAGTCGAATCATGACCAAAAATATACAAAGCCAACGGATGCGGACGACCATTAATATAGGTGGTTACTTGGCTGAGTGAGTCATAGGTCATAATTGGTAATATCGGTCCGAAAATCTCCTCTTGCATTATTTTCATATCATCACTTACTTGAGTGAGGATATGCAAACCCATACGATGCTTAAGCTCATCAGCCGTATTCTCTTCGTGAGCTGTAAACAATTGCGCGCCCTTTGCCTGTGCATCTTCTACATAGCTAGATAAACGAGCAAAATGTGCATCGGAGATTATTGAGGTAAGATTTTTTCCTTCAACACCTTGCTGATAATGCTGTTTATAAAGTTCACAAAGCTGCTGAATGAGTTGGTGCTCTAGGTTTTTTGGAACAAATACATAATCAGGCGCAACACATATTTGACCTGCATTATTAAGTTTGCCAAATAATAATGTGCGAGCAACGGCTTTAATATTCACATCATCAAGCACAACAACGGGAGATTTACCTCCTAATTCAAGGGTCACAGGAGTTAAGTGCTGACTTGCAGATTGCATCACTTTACGACCAACCGAGGTTGAACCCGTGAACAACAGATGTGCAAACGGTATGTCACTAAATGCGGCGGCAATGTCAGGGCCTCCTTCGACTACAACACAATGGCTTGCAAGCTCATCTTTGAATATTTCTGTTAACTGTGCATTTGTATGGGGGGTAAACTCGCTGAGTTTTAGCATAACCCGATTACCAGCAGCTAAAGCACTAATAACAGGCACAAGGGATAATTGAATAGGGTAATTCCAAGGCGCAATAACACCCACAACCCCTTTAGGTTGATATTGGATGTGGGCATGTGAAGGCCATAAGCTGATCCCAACAGAACGAGATTCGTTACGCGTCCACTTGGGTAAACGTTTTATGGTATCAGAAATCGCTTTAACTGTCGGGAGCAAATCTCCGAGTACAGTATCAAAACTTGTTCGATAGCCAAAGTCTTTACTCGCAGCAGCAACAAGCTGTTGCTCATTCTCAATCAACCTCTTTTTAATCGTTTTTAAGAGGTTTATACGTGTCTGTATTGGCAGGAAAGGTTGAGATAAAAAAGCGTTATTCAGCTGCTCGAATTGATTAATCAAACCCATTTGAGTATTCGTCAAAATTGAACCCCTTAAAAGATTAAGTTCAGACTATAACCTTCTATAATTCTGTGGGCAATATTACACATTGAAAAACAGCACCCAGTTGGGTGCTGTTTATTGGTTGGATGGTTGGTTTAAACGTTGACTGTTCAGAAGCCGAAAACAGCAGCTACAAGGGTCATTGTCACTATGGTGATCATCGCAATGGCGATAATATTCAGTGCAAAACCAGAGCGGATCATGTCACGCATTTGAATTTGCCCAGAACCAAACACAATGGCATTTGGTGGTGTTGCTACAGGCATCATAAATGCACAACTACACGCAATTGCCGCTGGAATAACCCAAACAAGTGGGGTACCAAATACTGATTCAGCAACCGGACCTAACAGTGGCAAGAAGCCAGCAGCTGTCGCTGTGTTACTGGTAATCTCTGTTAAGAAAGTAATTAACGCGGTTACGGCTAATACGCTCAGTACCAGAGGTATAGCACTGGCACCTTCAATCATATGCGCTATGTATTCAGCTAAGCCTGATGACTTTATTTGTGCTGCCAATGTTAAACCACCACCGAACAGTAGTAACACACCCCACGGTACTTTCGCTGCACTTTCCCAATCAAGGATACGCTCACCATCGCCTTTATTAGCAGGCAGTACAAATAACAGAAGCGCAGCTGCAATAGCAATCCCAGTATCTGATACATTCAACCCTGAGTAGTCAGCGATCAAAGGTCTGAAGATCCAGCAAATAGCTGCTAAAGCAAATACCAAGGCAACGCCCTTCTCTGCACGCTGCATTGCTCCAAGCTCTTGAAGCTGAGACAAAAAGAGTGATTTAGTGTCTTTACTGGCCGCTTTTGCACATTGTGTATCTACTTTATAAGCAAATTTAGTCAACCACACCCAGCATAAAATAAGCATAACGGTCGCAAGTGGTACACCGACTTTCATCCACTCAGCAAAGCCAATATCTATCTTGTAGCTGTCTGATAAATAGGCGGCCATTAATGCATTTGGAGGAGTACCAATAAGTGTTGCAATACCCCCAATACTTGCACCATAAGCGATTGATAATAATAATGCTTTACCAAATTGGTCATTTTCTGGGTTTGACTGCTTAACCAACATAGTAATCGACATCGCAATCGGTAACATCATCACTGCTGTTGCTGTATTAGACATCCACATTGACAAGAATGCCGTTACCAACATCATGGCTAAAATTTGTAGGCTTGGCTTTGTCCCCGCACGAAGCATGGTATTGAGTGCAATACGCTTATGTAGACCCCAACGCTCCATCGCGATGGAGATCAAAAAGCCGCCTAAGAATAAAAAGATCAAAGGGTGTGCATAAGGTGCTGCGACGCCTTTGATTGCTGCAATGTCAGCAAGAGGGGATATAACAAGAGGCAATAAAGATGTTGCAGGAATTGGCACAACCTCACTCACCCACCAAGAAGCCATCCAAAAAGCAAGACCTGCCGTTCTTAAAGCTGGCACACTCATACCAGCAGGTGGCTCAATAAAACACGTTAACAGCATCACTAATGGGCCTAGTAATAACATAACTGTGCTCATTAATGGACGTGGCTGTGTACCATCTTTTGTTTGATTAACTAATGACATACTAACTCCTAGAACTTGTATTTAAGACCAAGCGCAATACTGTTGTCTGATTCAAGTTCAAGATCTAAATCAGTGTAAAATAAGTAAGCCGTAGTTTGTTTATCAAATACGTAGTCAAGTCCCGCTGTCCATTGCTTGCCCTCTTCAGCATGACGGATTTTAGAGTCATCTTTCACGTATTGAAGCTTTGGTAACCACTTATCAATCGTGTAACTAGCACTGAGTGCATAACCATTCCCTTCTTTTATGCCGTCGGTAGATTCACTGCGTTGAAATAAACCACCCAGTTGCAAATTGTCATACTTCCAAGTTGCAACAACACGACTTGCTGTTAATTTATTTAACGCATCAACATGGCTTATAGCAACATAGTATGTTTTTGATTTTAATGCTCGGTCACCATAAATAATAGTTGCAGCAAAACCTGCCTCATCATTACTGCTATCATCTTTAGGCGCATAAGTAAGTGCTAAAGATGCGCCACCATAGGTTTTAGAACTGTATGTAATCGTGTCACCAATACGATCTTGGCCTGGAATAAGCTGCGCGATATCTGCTTGGGTTTCGTTAAAGCCGTCTATCTTACCTTCTGAGTATTTAAAACGGGTATCATTACGACCAACAACCACTTCACCAAAATTGCCAGCAAGGCCTAAGTAGGTGTTGCGAGCTGAAAACGGTTCGTCAGTATCATCATGCTCAAAGCCTTTTACTTGCACTTCATATTTGAAAACGGCTTTTAAAGACTCGGTTAGTTTATGACTACCTTTAATGCCAATTCGAGAAAACGGTGCTTCAATTTGAGTACCTTCATCGACATAGCGCATAACACCTGTATCTGTGTTTGCGATTTGGACTTCTGCTTTACCATATATTGCATAATCAGCAGCAAATGCTGAGTTGGCAAAACAGGCGATAGCCACACTCGCCGCTAGGTATGTTTTTGTTTGAGTTAATATTGTTGTCATTATGTGCCCCCTGTTATTAGGTTCAAATTGCTGTTCCTAACTACAGAGGCAAATTGGTTGCCAACTCAGAATGTTAAATTAAATACCTTTAATAACAGTGTTATGTCACTATTTAATCAGTTTACATGGCGAAAAACGTGCGGTTTTCCACACAATTAAAACGCTTAGTTGTCACCAAATCCACACTAGTCTTTAAACATTTCGCGGTTGATTCCATATTTTGCCATCTTGTCATAAAGAGTTTTGCGTGCAATCTGCAAGGTGGCCATGGTATTTTTGATACTCGCATTATTTCGCTCTAGCGCATCTTCAATTAATGATTGCTCATAAAAACTGACTTTTTCCGCTAAGCTTAAATCCTGAGCAAGTTCATTATCATTATTGCTTTGGTTATAAGAAGCAAATGCTAAATCAGAGCCAAGTAACACAGCACGCTCAGCTTGGTTTCTGAGTTCTCGAACATTCCCAGGCCAATCATAGGCGAGCAGCCGCTGTTTAGCCTCGGTGCTAAGTGGTGCGGGCGGCTTATGAAAGCGTGTCGCAGCAATCGAGCTAAAGTGCTTAAATAACAATGGAATATCTGCCTTTCTATCTCGAAGAGCAGGAATACTGACTTTAACTAAATTTAACCGATAGTATAAATCGGCTCTGAATTCACCCGTTTCGACCAGTTTTAGCAAATCAACTTTGGTCGCTGCAACAATTCGCACATCAAGATCAATTGCATGGTTATCCCCCACTGGAGTAACTCTCCTTTCTTCAAGAACACGAAGTAACTTTACTTGTAAGCTTGCCGGTGTTGATTCGATCTCATCTAGAAAAACGGTCCCACCTTTGGCAAATTCAAACTTACCTTGGCGCGACTGAGTCGCTCCTGTGTATGCACCACTGGCCGCACCAAATAATTCACTCTCGATTAATTGCTCTGGAATAGCGCCGCAGTTAATAGCAACAAAATTAGCACTAGAACGATTACTTTGATCATGTAGGTAACGAGCCACAAGCTCTTTACCGGTACCTGTCTCTCCCTCAATTAATACATCTGCGGGCGTATCTATCACGGCATTGAGTAAATGCATCATTTGCTGCATTTGTTCGGTTTCGCCTAAAATACGCACACCAGGGGCAGAGGTTTTTTCGACTGCGAGTTTTAATGCGCGATTCTCCATTACTAAAGCACGCTTTTCACAAGCACGAGCAAGACAGTCAAGCAGTTGCTCTGTGAGTGGCTTTTCAAATAAATCATAGGCGCCAAGTTGCATGGCTTTTACGGCAACAGAGACATCAGCAAACCCCGTTAAAAAGATAACGGGTAATTCGCTATCAAATGCTTTTACTTGCTCAAGAAAAGCCAAGCCGTCCATTTTCGGCATATTAATATCACTTAAAACAACTCCCTCAAAGCGGCGACTTAACTTTGTTAAAGCACTCACAGGTTCATTAAAACATTGCACTTGATAGCCTTCAATTTCCAGTAGTTGCTTCAATGAATCTCGGATCATGGCCTCATCATCAATAACAATGACTTGCTTACAAGCCCCCGTAACTAAGCTCATTGTGTTTCCTTATTCGTTTGCAATGTAATAATAAATTGGGCACCACCAGCAGGCCGGTTATGGGCACTTAAGCGGCCATTGAATGAGTCTATTATTTGCCGTGAAATTGATAAACCCAACCCTAAACCATTACTGGTCTTAGTGCTGTAAAATGGCTCAAAAATATTTCCTAAGGCGTGCTGATCAATACCAGGCCCCGTATCTAATATCGATAATTTCACACGATTATCAAATAACTCTAATTCGAAACTTAACTCTCGCTGATAACACTCAGACATAGCTTGGCTGGCATTGGTTATTACATTCACCAAAACTTGTTCAAACTTAACGCTATCGACCCACACGCTTATATGCTCATCGATAGCTGCGCTTTTAATAGTAACGGCATCTTGCTTAAGTTGCGCGCTTGCGATCATCAAGGCATTTTTTAACATCTGGGCGAGGCTATGTTGGCGCAACTGAGTCTGTGATGGCTTACTAAAGTGCTTAAGTTGTGCAACAATTTTATGAACGCGTTCAATTAATGACTGAACTAAAACGAGATTTTCACTTGCCCGCGCTATATCGCCTTTTATAAGCAGGCGTTTGGCACTCACCAAATAAGTATTCATCGCGCTAAGTGGTTGGTTTATTTCATGGTTTATACCTGCACTTAACTGCCCTATTGTCGCAAGCTTAGCGGTTTGAATAAGCGCCTTTTGTGCTTTCTCTAATGCTTGTGTGCGTTCGATGACTTCTTGTTCCAGGCTATGACGAGAAAAAAGTAACTTTTTATAGCCAGCAAACCTCACCATTGACATGTGAATTAACGCCGCAACAACAACATAAAATACACAAAACCATAAAAGTCTGGGGATTTGTGCCGCAGATAAATGACTTATATCAACCAGCACAGTCGCTCTCGCTTGAATAATATCGATATTTTGGGATGCGGCAACAAAGCTTGCGCGTTTATCGTTGAGCATAATTCGCTGTAATGCAACATTTTCGCTAAGCGCTTGCCCTGAATAAGCTAATCTTTCTGGGATGTGCGATAAATACCGCCTTGAATCAATGAGATTAGCCATCTCTTGTTCACTTAACTTATTCAACGAAGTCAAACGCCAACTTGCTACATCAGACATCACGATGACACTATCGGGCAAAGAAATATAAAAATGTGTGCTTTGAGATGTATTTAGTAGTTGGCGATCTTGTTCAAACTTTTTTGCATTGACTTTTAAGCTGACAACGGCAATTACTTTGCCATCTTCAATCACAGGTTCCGAAAAATAAAAGCCTCGTTCACTAGAACGCATTCCAAGGGCAAAGTAGGCTACTTTTTGTTTGTTTTTAGCTAAATAAAAGTACGGCCTAAACGCAAAGTTACTTCCTAAAAAGGTATAGTCAACTTGCCAGTTACTACTTGCGATGACCGAGCCTGTTAAGTCCATTAAGTAAACATCCGATGCTCCGCTGGCTCTTTGAATATCTTCTAAATAATAATTAACGGCTTGCTCGCCAACTTTATTATTCGAAACGAACGATTTAACTAAGTTATTTGCACTAACAAGGGAGGGGATAGTTGCAAAGCGAGCCAATTCACTTGAAAAGTAATGGCTCAATTGCGACGCTTGAATAGCACTTTGCTGCTTGGCTTTATCAAAATCGTGTTGTCTACCAAAGTAAAAAACAAGTACTAATAAGCACACCAACAGCGCTACCGCGCCCACTAATTTTTTACTTAACGATGACATTGTGACCTTAAGTCATAACACTACTAGAATTTGACTTGGTAGTGTAACGATAATTCTTCGGTTGTTCCAGCGACAGCACCACTGGCAACGCGAGGATCAAAAACGTCATAGCGTTTGCCAAATAAATTCTCAGCTTTTAAGGCTAAATGGCTTTTATCCGTTAACTGCCATTTGATACTTCCACCCAGTAAACTATATGCAGATTGTTTAAAGTAATCGCCATTTTCAGCAGTTACCTCTACTGTATCACGCCAAATTACATTTAAATTGAATTGCCAGTTATCAAAAAGATTGTAGCTGGTAATTAAACTAGCAAATCGCTTAAAGCTAGGGTTAATTGGATCATGGAAGTACTGCGTGTAAGTTCCAGACAAGCGTAGGTTTTCATCAATTTGCCATACGCCATCTAGCTCAACACCACTATTTTGCGTATTAAATGAGTTAGCAAAGGTAAAGAAAGCCTCATTTCCTTCGTAAGGTTCTACGTTTACAAAGTCATTTAATTCGTTGTAGAACAAAACTGTATTCGTTTGTAATTTGTCAGTTTCGTAATGCCAAACAAGCTCTGTCGTTTTTATTTGTTCAGAGCTAAGTGAAGGATTGCCAATGGTTACATTGTCGTTTGAAAATAACTCATTAGTGACAGGCGTCCTGAACGACTCGCCATATTGAACTTTTAATGTATGTTGAGGGTTAATAACAAGTATACCTGCTAAGCGCGGTGATAATTTACTATCAATGTTCTTAACGTTGTCATAACGTGCTCCAACAAAAAACGTTAACGTATCAGAGTAAGGAATTTTTACCTGCCCATAGGCACTGTACGTCTCAAAAGTATATTTCAACGAGTCAAATTCAGGAAAGTCTAATACAGTAACAATGCCTTGTTGATAATACTCTGGCGCAACTATGACTAGTTCAGATTCGCTATCATAATAGGTGGTTCTAACGCCCGCCTCTACCTGCTCAGCTTGAGCATATTCTAAACCCGCTACTAACTGCCATTGATTATCAAATTGGTAGTTTAATTCGGTATCAAATTTAGTGTCTGTCGTTTGCCACTTAGGCCCAAGTAAAAAATCGGGTATATCAGTAAAAGCCGCAATTAAGCCTGCACTAGAAATAGCATGTTCGGTATAAGATACATGGCTATCAATGGTTAAATTCTCGCTTTCAAACCATGTGTAGTTGGCACCTAAAAACTGATTATCACTTGTGTGTTGGTTTTGAGATGAGTAACCAGCAAGATTTAAAAATTCATCCAGTTTTGTTTTGTTGTATCGGGCACGCAGTTCAAGTTGCTCAATATCAAGCCCAGCTTCAAAATAAACAGCTTCTAAAGGATCTCTTACGCCTTGTGAGTATTTCTCGCCGTCTTTTTTGTCATAAGAAAATGAAAAAAATGCAGATGTTTGTTCGTTAAATTGTTTGTGGAACTGCCCAGTCACCCCAAGACGACCGTTACTACCAGCAAGCAGATTGATTGAATTACGATCTTTACTTGTGACAATATTCATCACACCAAGAAACGCATTACTACCGTACAAGGCCGAGCCTGGACCTCTTATAAACTCAATTTTTTTAATAATATCAATAGGAATATATGGCATGTAAACTGATGCTTTACCAAATGATGATTCATTGACTCGCTCTCCATTGATCATCACTAAGACATTACCATTATCTAAATAGACGCCGCGTGCATGTTCTTTAGGTACCGCACCAACCCAGTCTCCTCGCGTTGATTGCATGCCAGGAACAAAGTTCATCACCTCATAGGCATTATCGACCCCTAAAGCCTGTATTTGTTTTCGAGTAAACACACTCATCGTTGAGGGAACTGAAGAAAGGGTTTCATTCGTTTTACTAGCGATATCAACCTGCACATTGAGTAAATCTTCAAAGCTTAGGCTAAATAAATCTTGCTCAATATTCACCAGTTCAGCAGCTGAAGCGGCCGAATACAAAGAAAGTGAGAGAATTGCTGAACATCTTAAAAACATTTGCTGCGTAAGACCTGTATCAAAGCAACGTGCTGACATGCAACACACCATTTACACTATTAATACAAAAGATAGACACGCTTGCAATATTTTTATAGTTAAAGACACAAAAAAGCTCATTAACAATAGCTTAAATGCGTAATTAATGAGCTTTTATCTCTTAGCCACAAAGAGATTATTAAACTTTTCTAGCTAAATTGCTTTGCGCTGTCTGTGCGTTTGTTTTTGATGTATTTATACAGCCCGATTACAGAGGCAGCAATCCAGAAGATCTCAATAACAAAACTGGCTAAGTTGAAATTGTAGCACAGGCTAATTAACAGCAAAATCGCGCCTGTTAAGTTCATCATGTTGTAAACAAGCCCCGTAGGAGATGCTTTGTTTAGTTGCAGTAAGAAAAAAGCACCAACAACTAGAAATGTACCTGCCATGCCAATAATATCAAATAAAAGTGCTATCACGTTTATGCGTCCATTATATTCAATTTGTTTATACCCAAATAACTGGCCCAATCCATGGGGAGGGTTGATTTCATTCGTTGAAACAGCAAACCGAGTAATGGTATCAAAACAAAATGTATAAACGAGGATAAATGTCCGTATTTTAAATTCTATTTATGGGTCACCTTGCCACCAATAATTTTTAATGCGGGTGCACCACGGATCATCGTTTCGCGTGCAAACGGGCGTTCACATTGCGGACATACACCCTGTTTAGAAGTAAAGTCTTGACTTATGCGCTCGATAAAACATTTAACCAGCGCGCCTTTGCCACCTTTTCGATATTTGAATAACTGTGTTTTACATTGACTACAGAAAATATCGACCGTTTTTGTCGGCCCTTTTTTATTGGGTTTAGCCATGAACCTCTCATCACTTGAATTTGACGAGCTATGCTAACATGGCTAAGGCCATACACCCAAAACCAAACCAATAACTGAAAATTGTAGAATTGAATAACCAGCGTTAACTAAAAACAATTTTAATGGCCGTTGCTCAAAGATGTAGCACAAGCCAAGTGAACTACTCACCCAGCATAGTCCTACCATAAAACCTGTTCCAACAGACAAACCAACACTTATTTGCTTTCCAATAAACAAAGCTAAGGTAAAAGAAATGACGCAACATAGAATAAAACTGCCGCCAAACACACGAAAAGGATTAATTTGCTGTAAATCCATCTCGGTTAAGCCACAACTTTCCATCCAAATACGTTTAAATAACCATGGAGAATACCAAACAGCGCCCAGTAAAAAGGAAGCAAGTGCAGCAAATAAGATAGCCAAAAAATTAAGCTCTGAAAAATCCATACACCAAGACTCATACAGCTAGTGATTATTTCTGAATGTAGTTAAGGATCCACAAAGCAGCAAATAAAATGGGACAAATGGAAGGTGAGCAGTTTGGAGTTACTGCTGAACAGGCTTTTTTTGTAATTTTCGTTGTAACGTACGCCTATGCATATTTAATTGCCTAGCTGTTTGGGAAATATTCCCCTCGTTCCTGTGCAGCACATGCTGAATATGCTCCCATTCAAGGCGCTCAGGCGACATAACCTGACTCGGCTGAGTGTCACTCAGTGATGAGCTTATCTCAGTGTCACCTAACATGGTTTTTAATAATGAATTAAAATCGACAGGCTTTGGCAGGTAGTCGTCAGCACCTAAACGAATAGCTTCGACAGCGCTGGCAATACTAGCAAACCCTGTTAATAGCACTATTCGAGCCGTTGGAAATTGTGTTCTGATTGGTTTAATTAATGTAAGACCATTATCATCGCCAAGTTTTAAATCCACCAAAAAGTGGCTTGCCTTAAAAGCGGCAACTTTTTCAAATGCATGTTCACTGCTATGAGCAAGTTCACATTCAAAACCCTGTTTTGCAAAACGTCTTGCCAATGTATTAGCAAGATTTACATCGTCTTCGATAATTAAAAGTTTCATACAATTTTTAAACTAACCATCGCAATGGCACCTTGCTTAGGGTGATTACATAGTGTTAATGAGCCATTTAAGCGCTCTAAGGTCGCATTAGATAGCATGACTGCCATACCCATACCTGCGCTACTTGGCATTAGCTGACCACCTAATGATGCCATTTGCTGCTCACTAAAGCCTTGACCAAAATCACGTAAAGACAATGAAAGTTGTTGCTTATCGCTTTGCCAATCGGCTTCAATAGTATTTTGCTGGTTATTATTATTCGCCGAGACTGCATTTTGCAATAAATTTAAAATGGCAGGCAACAGCATGGCATCACTTAATATAGAGCACCTGGGCGCATCATTTAGCCAATGTAAGCGTTGCTCAGGAAAATGCAGTGTCATAGCATCTTGAATGGTGTTTTGTAATGTTTCGGCGCTAATCACCTGCTGAGTTTCGCCGGTTCTTAAGGCATTTGAAAGTGCTCTGAAATGCTCAAGTTGTTCTTTACATTGTGCTAATGGCTTAGCCATTTCTCGTACAATAGGATCATCAGACTGTTGCTCTTGCAGCTCTTCGAATAACAACTGTAAGTTGGCAATCGGTGTTGCTAATTGATGTGTCACTTGGGCTGCGGCACCATCGAGTGTCAATAGTTGCTCATGTCTTAACTGCTGTTCGCGGGTTCGAGCAATAGTGGCTTCTCTTGATCTTAACGTGCTATTTAATGTGCCAATGACAAACGCGATAACAATGGCACTAATAACAAAGTTTATCCACATACCGATAAAGTGATGCGTCATCTGCATTTGGTGCATGGTGTGTTCAGGCATTTTTATCAGTAAAAAACTGTAGGCAGCTATTGCTAACACTGCGATATAGGCAAGCCCCTTAGCATTCACAGAAACCGCGGCTATCATTATTGGCAACAACAATAGCGAGACAAATGCATTCGTTGCACCGCCACTTAACGAGAGTAAAATAGTTAAAAATAGGAGGTCAGCGGTAAGTTGCATTAAAACAGCCGTTGGCTTGGCTTTTGTTACTTTTCGATAAGCAAAAATACTCAACAGTTGAAAAACGGCTTCAACGCAAATAACAGTGAGTAGAGGCAGTAAAGCAATCTGATATTCAAATAGAAAATAAACCGCAATCACCGCAATAAATTGCACTGCAATAGCGGCACTTCGAAGTACTAATAAACGACTTATAGCCGGATCGGTTTGCATAGCGGACTCTTTAAGACTTAATCATCGTCCATAGAAATAGTAAACACAGCACAGGGGGTGCCTTGATGAAAGACCATTTGCCATTGCTTGCCATTAAAACGCCAAAGCGACATACGCACAGAATAATTAAATTCTGCACGCGCAGAACGCCTAAACGCAGCTTGATAGCTTAATTGCGCAATATCATCACTCAGCATACGGCCTTTAAAGTGTTGATTATAAAACTGTGGAACAACTTCTGTAGGTAGACGGGTTAACACTTGGAATTTATTAAATGACGTGCCGTCTGCGGCAATCTCAATAAAATCATCATCGAGCAATGCATCAAGAGCCTCAGTTGATTGTCTCACCTCAGGCTCTAACAATTGTCTTTCCGCATCAATCAAATGATTAAATAACGTCGCTTTAATTTTTCCGCTCATTTTTACCCTTATTGTTTGAGCACTTTACCGTCCTGCATAACAAAGTTGACGCTGTTTAGCTGACTTATATCATTAAGAACGTGTGTATTAACACTGATGATATCCGCTTGCTTACCAACACTCAAGTCACCCAGCTTATCGCTCTGCCCTAACAACTTTGCCGCCTCAACAGTCGCTGATTTTATAGCCTGCGTAGGTGTCATACCATACTTTACAAGGAGTGCAAATTCATCGGCGTTATCACCATGCTTAGAGACGCCTGAATCAGTACCAAATGCAATTTTAACGTTATTTTTTAGCGCTAGTTTAAATGAGGCTTGCATTTTTGGAGCCACAAACTCAACTTTATCTGCTATGGCCTTAGGCATGTTTGGATTACTTAAAACCTCTTTTTTAACAGTAGCACCTGCTAACAAGGTTGGCACCAAATACGCGTCATGCTGTTTAAATAGCTTTATCGTTTCTTTATCTAAAAACGAGCCATGTTCAATTGAATCAACCCCCGCCTTTAATGCGGCTTTTATTCCTTGTGTACCGTGTGCGTGAGCCGTTACTTTTCGCCCCAAATGATGCGCTGTATTAACGATTGCAAAAAGCTCTTCATCGGTAAATTGTTGATTAACACCTGCGGCAGTATTACTCAAAACCCCGCCAGTTGCCGTGATTTTGATCACATCAGCGCCACTTTTTATCACATCACGAACTGCTCTAGTGCAATCGTCAGCCCCATTACAGACCCCTAACCCCGCACCTACAGCTTCACTGATGTCTCGACGATAGCCATGCATATCAGCATGACCACCCGTTGGTGTGATCATATCTCCTGCAGCAAAAATACGCGGGCCCACGATATCGCCACGTTCTATAGCTCGCTTCAATGGAAAAATAACTTGATAGCTACTACCAAGGTCACGCACAGAGGTAAAACCAGCATTCACGGTGCGCTGTAAATACTTTAAAGAACGTAGTGCATTATCTGCTTCGTATTCGGTGGTCCATTTATGTGGGTTACGTTTTGCATCGCGCTCAAACGTAACATGTACGTGCATGTCAATAAGACCTGGCAATACCATCTGATTTTTTAGATCAATAAGATCAGCATCACTGAGATTTAACTGCTCTTTAGTTAAGTAGCCTGATTTTATCGCTGCTATTTTGTTGTCTTCAATGACAAGTGTTTGCTTCTCTTTTACATCTTGCTCAGTGCCTGCGAGCATTTTTCCAGCGTAAATAATCGTAGTTTGTGCGTTAACAGCAAATGCGGATAATAAAGACAGTACCGATAATGTGCTTATTTTTAGATTTATTTTTTTCATGATCGCCTCTTTTTTATACTAGGTTTAACTTAAATACCGAGTAAATGCCATTATTTACGATGTGAAACTGCGTTACGCTAGTCTTAGGATGTGAATTTTGATATAACTTCGAAAAAATTAAAGTCGTCTGACCACATAAAGAGAACACATTATGTCTTATGCCCAAATTACTGGCTGGGGTAAATGTATACCACCAGCAAGCATCAGCAATGATGAAATTAGCAATATTGTTGATACCAATGATGAATGGATCACAACACGTACAGGCATTAAATCTCGTCGTGTCAGTCATGTTTCTACTGCCGATTTAGCCACTGTTGCCGCAAAGCAAGCCCTTGCCTGTGCTGGTGTTGACGCTAAAGACATTGATTTGGTGTTATTAGCTACATGTACCCCTTCAACGATGGTTGCTAACACAGCGTCTTTGGTTCAAAAAAATATTGGTGCGGTAGGCGCCGCAGCGATGGATACCAACGCTGCATGTTCAGGCTTTTTATATGCATTACAAGCTGCAACCGCACAAATTCGTGCAGGCATGATCAAAAAAGCTGTCGTTATTGCTGCTGAGCGTATGACTTGGTATGTAAACTGGGCTCGCCGTGACAGTGCGGTATTATTTGGCGATGGCGCTGGTGCAGTTGTGTTAGAAGCGTCAGATACACCGTCTGGTTTGCTTGCAACCAAAACGGGTTGTGATAGCGAAGACAGAGATATTCTTCACATCGAAAACTTTGGTAGCGATCTTAACAAGTACCAACCAATTGGCCCGTCTAATTTATTATTTGAAGGCCGTGAAATTTTCAAACGTGCAGTAAAAGGCATGAGTGAAGCCTGTGATGATGTTTTAAACCAAGCACAGTTACAACTTGATGATATTGATGTATTAGTACCTCATCAAGCTAACTTACGCATTATCCAAGCAATTCAACAGCGCCTAAAAGTTGCTGACGAAAAAGTAATGGTTAACATAGCGGATTACGGCAATACCTCCGCAGCAACAATTGCCATCGCACTTTGTGAGGCCGTAGAACAAGGCTTAATCAAGCCGCATTCAAATATAATGTCTGCTGCCTTTGGCGCTGGTTTAACGTGGGCTGCAAGCTACATAAAATGGGGGGAGCGCGTAACGCCAATAGCGAAGTCTGACGCAGCTTTACCACCTTGTGATAAAACAGGACTAGAGTTAGTGGCTCCTGCGGTAGCTGCATGTAAAGGCACTGAATAATTCAAATTAAATTAGATATAAGCGCGGCAATAGTCGCGCTTTTTTGTGAGGGTTTCAATGGAATTGTTAGGCATTCATCATGCAGCTATCATTTGTAGTAATTACGCTCACTCAAAGCATTTTTATACAGAAATTTTAAAACTGCCTGTCATTCATGAGCAGTATCGCAGTGCACGTGATTCTTATAAGCTAGATCTAGCACTTCCTGATGGCAGTCAGATTGAATTATTTTCTTTTCCTGATGCACCACAAAGGCCAAGCTATCCAGAGGCTCAGGGATTACGCCATTTAGCGTTTAAAGTTGCTGATATTGCTAAAGCGAAAGCATATTTAGAACAGCATGGAATTGTAGTTGAAGAAATTAGGCAGGATGAAATCACCGGGAAGCAGTTTACGTTTTTTGCCGATCCCGATGATTTGCCATTAGAGCTATACCAAGTTTAATTTTATTGACAGCGCTCTTGTAGGTAATTAAACACCGCTCGAATACCCAGTGCTTCACCGCCAACAGGGCGTCCAGGTAATGCGCGTAAGTTCCAAGCCATTACATCAAAATGAACCCAAGGCGTGCTCGGTTCAATAAACTCTTTCAAATAAAGCGCTGCGGTAATTGCACCGCCGAATGGAGTTGACGCACAGTTGGCAATATCTGCCACATCACTTTTTAATAGTGCTTTGTATTGATCAAACAGCGGAAGTTGCCAAATTGGGTCATGACAGCTTTCGCCGGCATCTAATAATTTATTGGCAACATCACGGTTGTTCGCGAAAAAACCAGGTAACTCAGTACCAAGGGCAATACGACATGCGCCTGTTAACGTTGCAAAGTCGATAATAAGTTCTGGATTATCATTTTGCGCTTCAGCTAAAGCATCACATAAGACCAAACGACCTTCAGCGTCAGTGTTGTCAATTTCAACCGTGATCCCTTTACGTGTTTTGATCACATCGCCTGGTCTAAATGCATTACGTGATACGGCATTTTCAACCGCAGGTACTAAAACACGTAAACGAATAGGCAGGTTGGCAGCCATGATTAACTGTGCAAGACCAATCACGTGTGCAGCACCACCCATGTCTTT